>JALOMA010000116.1 GCA_025455735.1 Candidatus Kapaibacterium sp. | reverse complement strand
ACGTCGCCACCGAGCACCACAACGGCAAGTGTCCAGGTAATTGCAAGCGAGAGCACTGTGCGAACGGCTCCGTTTCTACTGAACCATGCCGCCAAGGCCAACAAGGGTAGGAGGCCCCATGCCGAAGCGTGGAGCACGAAGAGCTGCAGATAGTCCCATCCATCGGCGATCTGTGTGCCAAGGGAATGTGTCTTAGCACTAAAGGTATTTGGCAACAAGGCATCAAAGACCATCAAACGTCCAACCGTAAGGGCAAGCAACGTAGCACCTGGTACGGCGGCTGCACGCCACGCCGCGCGACGTTCATCCGGTGTTGCCGCCAGGAGCACCGAGGCCCCCATCAGAAAGGGCACAACAAGCATGGCTTCCGGACGGAGAAGAACGAGTATGACCGAGAGGAGACGTACCGATACCGACGTACGGTTTTGCAGCCATGACGATACGAAGGCGGTGGTGACAACAAGAAATGCGCCGGTTTCCATGGCCGAGGTACTCCAATACAAGGCCGCCGGCAACGTGGCCGGCCACAAGCCACAGAGCGTAGCAAGTGCTGCACGCCGCCCGGAGGACTCCATCATGGGAATGAGCTTCCAAGCGGTATGGACAGTGAGGGCTGCCGAGAAACCAACCGAAAGGATACCCAGCCATTGGAGTACAGGAACTGGATTTGATGTTAGGGTCAGCAGGGCACTCGACAGCAGCATCCAAAGCGGAGACGTAAAGCCCTCCACCGTCTCGCCGGGAACAAAACTCAGCCCATTGCCTTCCACAAGATTCCTGGCATACACGAGCGTGATGTAGGCATCATCCTGGACGAAGGCCAACCCTTGAGAGAGAACAATCACGGCCAAGAAAGCCAATGCCATTCCCGCAAGAAGAGGAAGGGGATAAGGTCGCATGAAGATCAGAAGAAGTTGGATTCATCACGCCATCGTACGATACGCCACGGGGCTGTACGATTTGGGCGTTCAAGGCGCAAATTCACGCGTCCGTTGGCGCGAATGACGTCGGTAGGGGATAGCGTTATCGTGAGCGTGAAGCCACGAGCGATTGTCTGAACAACCGTATCGCCATCAGCAGCAATGATATCGTTCCACACCAGATCCAGCTGCTGGGCAGCGCTAAACAGGCCAGCAGTTGCAAGCATGTCTTCGTCGCGGCCCCAGGTAACATCTACGCCTTCATCGTAGTTGCGGTAGACGAAAGCAAAGGATCGATCCAACAACCGACCATACGTCAGCGTATCACGGAAGACATACGCGAAGCGAAAGTTCTGAAAGACGCCTTCAATGGTGGTCTGATCGCCAAGAATAGGTGCGTCCCCCTGCCGGCTGACCTCGGCCGGAGCAAACGGATTGGTGCACGCCGCCATGCCAGCACCAAGAAGAGCCAGGATGGCGGCATACGCTTTCATAGTGTCAGTAAAGGAAGCTGGTGAGTCCTAAAAACGAGGCAAGGCTGTAAAAAAACAACAGGCTGCCCGTCCAACCAAGGTACGCTGCAAGGTTGGGACCATTGGCCGCCGTGCCACCCGCACCAATAACCATACCGAGGATGCCCGTCATGGCTGCAATCGTGGCCGTATGCCAATGCATGGTCTTTGCCACGGCAATACAGATTGCCACTACAACAATTGCGCTCAAAATGCCCAGGAGGCGGTTGGCCATCGAATCGTTGACGTCCGTTCCGTGGCCGTGGTCTGCGTGGCCATGATCATGCGAACCGTGTGCGTGAGTGTCGTGTGCCATTGTGCTGCGATTAGTGGTTGGTAGGAGACTTCGAATATAGCACGGAAGGTGCGTTTTACCCATGTGTCAGTTCGAGAGCTGCGCTTTCAAGAGGCTCCAGGTAGCCTCTGTGGAGTCGGTCGATCGGCGCGCATCGCGCCATGTCGAGATACTCCATTGCCCCGACGTTTCGGGCGTAATCGTGAGGACGAGCGTCCCCGTAAGCGACGTAGGAATGCTCGTAATGCCATGTTCGGCCTGCAGGAGATAGTCTGCCACGTAGACGGTGCTGTCCGGCGACGAAAATGCAATGTTCGTGCTGGTAAGCGTCAGCACGGGGGCCCGCTCATTGGGCAGGCGAGAAATCAGGCTAAGGAAGGCCTGCCGCTCGGCCTGCGTGCTCCAGCGGTCAAAGAGAGACCCAAAACGAGCACCGACTTCGGCCGAGGGTTCAAAGACATAAGGATATCTGCTTCTGGTGGATACATCGGAAAGGCACAGCAGGAAATTCTCCGTGTTCTTTTCGGCGATGGCATTGAGAAAGTTCTCAATGACAATCGACGGGGCCGTGGGTGGGAGGAAGCTTGAGCGCCCGCCTGATGGTTCTTCAGGAGTGCGGGTGCTGCAGCCAATCAACAGACAGGAAAGAGCGGCTAACGCCGCGCCAGGACGATACATCGTGGTGACTCCAAGCGATCAAGGGGCGAGCCATCGTAGTCGCCGTAGATATCCGTGACAACAAGCCCTGCTTCCTTGCAATGGCGGCGTAGGTCGTCCGCGTCATAGAGCCATACGCGTTCTTCATATTCCACGTCATGGGAACAAGGATTGGTAATCGTGATGCGTTTCCGAACGAAGGGTTCATCAATCCAGCGTTCTTGAACCACGGTTACGCCATCGATGAGCGACACTGTCTCGGGAACCAGCGTGCTTCGTACGCGATGGGCATTGAGAAAGTCCAGCACCACCGTGCCACCGGCCACAAGGCTGCGGGCCATCATGGCAGGCACGGAGGCATTCTCCGCGTCGGTGTCAAAATATCCGTAGCTCGTGAAGAAGTTCACGATAGCGTCGTATGGTGCGTCGGGATAAGGGCCTCGCATATCGCCGATGACATACGTGACGTGGTCATGGGGATACACTTCGCGGGCCCGATCGATGAGGTATATCGAAGCATCAAGTCCAGTCACCAGATATCCTGCGTCGGCAAGGGCGTGGGCGTGGCGTCCATATCCACAACAAACATCCAACACCCTGGCGCCAGTTTTGATATTGGCCACGGACCGTACCAAGTGCACAGCCTTTTGGGCTTCCTCCTGTGTTCGATGGCGGTATAACCGCATGTACCATGGGCTTTCAAACCAGGTTGCGAACCAAGGAGTACTCATACGATGGTTCGTCCTTCGATCGCTCGCGCCAAGGTGGCATCGTCGGCAAATTCAAGATCGGATCCCATGGGAATACCACGAGCTATCCTCGACACGGTGATTCCCAATGGCGATACCTGGCGTGCGATGTAATGCGAGGTTACTTCGCCCTCGACGTTGGGATTGAGGGCAAGAATAAGCTCGTCCACGGACCCCAAACGGCGCATGAGCTCGCGCAGCCGGATGTCGTCCGGGCCGATGTTGTCCAAAGGATTCAACGTACCATGAAGAACGTGATACAATCCACGATACTCGTTGGTGCGTTCTATGGCCAGGACGTCTGATGGGCTTTCAACGACGCAGATGATACTCTGGTCACGTTTCGGCGACGCACAGATATGGCACGTCTCGTGATCGGTGAACGTACAGCACTGTGAGCATTCACGGACATTCTCGCGCATGGTCACGATAGCATCCGCGAAACGCCGAACAACGTCGGACGGCTGGCGAACGAGGTGGAACGCCAGCCGTCGGGCTGTTTTGCGGCCAATCGTGGGCAGTGTGGCAAAAAGCTCCACAACGTTGTCGATCGCATCCGGTGTCATCAGGCGTCCAAATCAGCAAAACGCTTTCCGCCTGCCATGGCAACGATTTCGTCGTCATAATAGTCGGCAATGACTGCCACCGATTTCACAGCGGCATCAAACTCGGACTTGTCCAACGACCCACCCGTGACGGCATAACTGTAGACGATGGTATTGTCAAACAACAATCCAAACGCTCCAAGATGAAGCTCGACGTTCTTCCGAAGCAACCACGTCAGGAGCTCTGGCGTGATGGAAGCACCGGTAACACATTGGGCCATGAACTCCACCATCGTGTCCGTTTCCGTGTAGGGGCGCACCACGACCATGACACTCGACGAGCCATGGGGGATGGCATAGCTACCGTCGTTGAAGTCGATAGCATCCTCATACTCGGCAAGATATCCTGCAACGCGGGCTCGGCTTGTTTCGATGAGATGATCGGGGGTGAACATTGCTTCTTCCGTACTCATTGAATTGATCCCCCGTCATCTTTGGAAGGGGCTTCGGGCAGCATGCCCATTTGTGCTTTCAGGGCCAGCAGGTCCGCATCAACCGTTGTGTTGGTTCCCAGCTTGCGGAACTCTTCGTCCAGGTTGGTATTGCCGCCAGCCAGTTCTTCGAAGGCGACAGCTTCGGCTTCGATCTTTTCGATCTTGCCTTCGAATTTGTCGAACTTCGAGAAGGCATCGGACCCCACACCAGAAAATGACTGGGCGATTTGCTTCTGGGCTTTGGCAGCCTGAGACCGTGCAATGAGGGTGCTCTGGCGTGCACGTGCCTCTTCGAGTTTGTTCTTAAGAATCTGAAGTTGTTCGCGCATCTTGGTTGACGTTGCCTTGGCCTGCTCGTAAATCGGTTGCAGGTCGTTGGCGTTTTTGTCGCTGATGGCTTTCTTCTCCAGAGCTTGACGTGCGAGGTCTTCCCTTCCAGCCTGGAGGGCCTGCACGGCTTTCTGTTGCCAGTCCGTCGCTCCCTGGCGTTCCTTTTGGATTTTGCGCTCCAAGCCTTTTTCGTTGGCTATGGCATTGGCGACGGCAAGGGTGGCCTTGTTCACCGAGTCTTCCATCTCCAGCACCATTTGCTTGAGCATCTTCTCGGGGTCTTCGGCCTTGTCCAGAGCGTCGTTCACGTTCGCCTTGAAGATGTCGGCGATGCGTCCGAAGATCGACATGGGTCCTCCTGATATGATAAACCGGCGCACCAAACGAATGGCGGCCTGTTCTGTTGCACGAATGTTACCGAACCGTGATCCGGATACTCCGGTTCAGGAACCGTCCCTGGGGTGTGTCGTCGGAGAACTTCTCCGTTGTTGTGTCCACGCTGAACACAAACCTGTCTCCGGAGACACTGCGAATGTACTGCTCGGTATTGCGGGCCCGTTGCGTGGATAGTTCGCGGTTGCGCTGATCGCTTCCCAGCACATCGGTAGAGCCTTTGATCACGATGGTGGCTCCACTGGGTAGGCGTTCGGCCAGCTGCCGCAAGAGCCCCTTGACGTCGTCCGTGAGGTCTGCAGAATTGTAGTCGAAACGCAGAACTGCCTGGAACTCATCCGTTCGCAACGATACTTCGCGCCGTGGTAGACGTCCAAGGGCAATCGTGGTGTCCGCGATAGCAGTACGGTCACCGCTGGTGGCCTGCAGCGATAGTGACAACACGCTCTGATTGAGGCTGGCTGTTTGCAGCAACGGTAACACTACCGTCGATGACTGCGCAGGCACAACGGTATCACGCCCACCCAGACGCAACGTAACGCGTTCGGTGCCTGTCGAGGTGACATTCACCCGCAAGCGGCCTTCCACCTCAACGAACTGTGCTGCACTCACCCATTCCTGTAAGGGGGCCTCGCGAACAAGAACGTCGACACGACGGTTTTCGGCGCGCCCCTCCGGAAAGTCCTGGTTGGAGGCTACACGAGGCAACAGTTGAGACCGCACCGTAATGCGGTCGGCACCCACACCAAGTGCCACAAATGCATCCTTGACAGCGTTGGCGCGACGTTGTGCCAAGGGCAGTCCTTCGGCCTCGGTCGTACCTGACGTAGATCCAAGGAGCTCAATACGCCCTCCAGGATTGGCCTTCACAACACGTGCTATGCGCACCAGGACGTCATTGTGTGCAGCTACGGGATCGGACGGTATTGTATGACCGGAATCGTCGCGGCGATAGGCATCAGGCATCACTGCCGATGCACTGTCAAAGAACACGGCATTGACGATCGGTGTGGTAGCGCGTAGGGTACTTCCGGTACGGATCTCTCCGTCGAATTCCAACCCAGCGACCGCCAACACAGGAGGCTGGATACGTACAGGCGGTGGTGGCGGCGGTGGTGGTGGTGGCGGTGGCGGTGGTGCTTCGGCTTTCCGCACGGAGAACCGCAAAGCGGCACCAGCACGAATGCCGATAAGGGACCAGGATGCATCCGTGACGACGTCCCCGGCAAACCAGTCGACGGCAACAAATGGCTGAAGTGACAGCGTGCTGCCAAGAGGCACCAGAACGTCCACGCCAGCCGAGGCACCAATAAGGAGGGAAGACCGAGAAATCAGCGGAGCATCATCGATGGTGCGTGATGTGGTTCGTTGACCATCGACCACAAGATAGCCGCCGTCGGGGCCGGTCACAGTTTCCGTTTGCACGTAGCGTGTCTGTACAGGAAGCGCGAAGCGAGGCCCGATCGTGATTCCTACCGATCGCTCCGCAAGTGACCCACCCAGAGGAAGAACAACTGCCGGCATGATGTCGATATAGGCCAACGATGCATCCACGGTTATCTCGGTGGCGATGACACCTTCGGTACCATTGGCCTGCCGAACGGGATAGGCGTTAGCGCGGGTAAACGAAACACTGCGTCCCGTATAACCCAAGGTTCCACCCAAACCCAATGATCCGCCGGCAATGGGGAGCTCGAGGCCCACTTCCAGGAAGGGCCCCATACCGGACGCTCCGTCCAAGGGGCCACAATTCAGAATCTGGCCACTGGTGGTAAGGTCGATGGTGTGGGAGGTAAAGGCAAGGCCACCACCAAGGCGCAGAGCCATGAGTTCTGGACGTGGTGACGACGTTTGGCCAGAAGCCGCCACTGTTGACATGGCCACAAAGGGCAGGAGGATGCGTCGCATGGGGGCAAAGATAGGATGGCTGATGTTGCGAACACGTTATGGCAACATTAGAAGCGCATGGCAAGCGTTAGCGCTATGGGGGCTCCAGGGTGCGGCCCCAAACGCAGCGACAGGTCGTCGCTGACGTCGAAATCATATAGATGGGCGCCCACATAGGCGTCCACGGCCGCCAGCGCATAGGTAAGCAGAAACACGCCAGCAGAGAGGTCGCGATTGCTGCGGGCAGCATTTCGTTCGCGCCGAATCCGGTCGATCTCAAAGCTAGGTCGGCCTGCCGCCGTCGCTTGGTCGATCCTGGTGACGGCGTCGTTGTACGAGGCATTGTTGACGAAGAACAAGACGGCACTTGCTCCGGCCGTGCCTGCGAAGAGCGGTACCTTCCAATACTGCTCTGTGTACACCTGTCCCAGGCCAGGAAACGCAAGGGACATCCAGACGGCCCTCGTGGGGTCCTTCGTGAGAGCAACGGCAGTATCTGGCACGGGAGTGGGTGCCACGGCCCCCTTCACAAGGAATGGGGAGAGGGCAATCAGAAGGACGAGCAGGAGGCGGACACGCATCAGCGGCAGGCGATGACTTCGATTTCCACGCGGGCATCCTTCGGCAAGCGGCTTACCTCTACGGCCGAGCGGGCAGGGCGATGGTTGCCAAAGGTTCGCGCATAGACGTCATTCATGGCAGCGAAGTCATTCATGTCTGCAAGAAATACGGTTGTCTTGACGACATGGTGTAAGGATAATCCACGGGCAGCTAGAAGCGTCCGTACGTTGGCCAAGGCCAACTCCGTCTGGGCGGCAACGTCACCTTCCAGCATCGTGCCATCCGGGCGAAGAGCAATCTGGCCACTGAGGAACGTCAGCGATCCTGAACATTCAACGCCGTGGGAATAGGGTCCGATAGCTGCGGGAGCTCCTTCGGCAACAAAGGGTTCAATCATGATTTTTGACGCAGTGGTGGTACAGCCAACAGCCACAAATGTAGCCAGTGCCAGGTAAGCATGGAGCATCAAACGCGACCCTCTCCCAACAGGGCAGCAGCACCAACAATGCCAGCATCATTGCCCCAACGTGCAGGCCGAACGGATAGTTGTGTAGCAATGGAAGGGATCGATCGATGGCGTAGGGCTTGCTCCAACAACGGGAGTATTGCAGGTAAGGCATCGGTGATGCCACCCCCGACGATGATGGTAGGTATGCCCGTGACAGCACACACGCCTGCCAATCCTGCTGCCAACACGTGGACGGCCTGCATGATGACGGTCTGGGCAAAATGGTTGCCCACATTATAAGCGTGAACAAGGTCGGCAATGGTGCCACCAAAAGCAGCTTCCAATGCACGAGCACCAACGTATTCTTCGACGGTTCCAGACCGCCAGGTATGGCCCGTTGATGTTGCCGAATCGTCGGCTCGGACTACTACGTGACCAAATTCACCGGCACCTCCCGTGATGCCGCGGAAAATTGAACGCTCGACCACCATCGCTCCCCCTACACCTGTTCCAAGCGTCACATAAAGGTATGTTGTCGGGGCATCGTCGCCTCGAGACTCTGCCAATGCAGCAGCATTGGCGTCGTTATCCACTGCAACGGGGACTCCACAGGCCCGCTCCAGCATGGCGCGGAGCG
>JALOMA010000115.1 GCA_025455735.1 Candidatus Kapaibacterium sp. | reverse complement strand
CGAAGACGGCAAAGTGGAGTCTGACCAGTACAACAACCTTCAACACAGAACATTGCTATGCCATTTGACAGCAACGACGTCAAGACGTCAGCATGCAAGGCTCACGCAAGTTGTTCCATAAATACAAAGTAACAACAAATAAATTTTCCAAATTTTGTCGGTGGATCTGTTAACGGCCACCGACAAGCACAATACTCCGTTCATCGTTCTTACCTGCATGCCTGCGAACTTGTAATGCCATTCAGGACTTGTAACAGACGCTTGACATGTCAAATTTGAAAACCTATCCAGGCCTACGCTTTAAACTTTAAATTATATGCTTCAAAAACAAGGCACGAAGGAGCGAGCGTATAGGTAAATGACTATCCGAGCGACTGAGTAACGTAGTATTTGAAGCATATAATTTTAAAGTGGTAGCGGGAGAGGGACTTGAACCCCCGACCCACGGATTATGATTCCGTTGCTCTAACCAGCTGAGCTACCCCGCCACAGGGGATGCAAAGATACGACTATGAATGTGAACTGCAAGCCTGCTCAATCAAGGCGTTGAAGTTCATCGCGAAGGCGTGCTGCACGTTCATAATCTTCATTGGCAATTGCCTCGTCCAATTCATTTTGAAGGCGATCTTTCTCACTCAGGTGAATTGCTACTGGCTCTTGAGATGAAGAATCTGGGGACGATGGCGCTGTGAGCGCATCATCCTCATCGTCATCACTGTCATTAGACGAGAGTTCGTCATGTTCATCCGAGGGGAATCCAGCCTCTTCCAGGATGTCCTCTGTAACGAAGATGGGAACGCCACAACGAATGGCCAAGGCTATTCCATCGCTGGGCCTCGAGTCGAGTTCTAGTCCGCTATACTCGAAGACTATTTGAGCATAGTACGTTCCTTCTCGCAAGGCATTGATAACGACTTCCCGAACATGTCCACCAAGCGCGTCAATTGCGTTCTTAAGCAAATCATGCGTCATGGGACGTTGCGGACGGATACCCTCCAGCTCATTCGCGATTGCTTGTGCTTCTGGAACTCCAATGACGATCGTCAAGCGACGATTGCCATGGGATTCCTTAAGGATAAGCGCAAATGCATTCGTGCCAGCTTGGCTGGCAGAGAGGCCGAGAATGTCAACCTGAACCTTGGTCATCGCCTGTGCGACCTTACTTGCCTGTGATGGAGGAGATACGTTGCGTAAGCGCCGGGAGGACATCAAAGACGTCTCCCACGATGCCATAATCTGCGATCTTGAAGATCGGAGCGTCCTTGTCCTTATTGATTGCCACAATGATGCGTGACGACGACATGCCTGCCAAGTGTTGTACGGCACCACTGATACCGCAGGCAACATACATGCTTGGGCTAACGGTTTTACCTGTCTGACCAACTTGTTCGCGATGTGGTCGCCAGCCAGCATCCACAACGGCGCGAGATGCTCCAACGGCTGCACCCATGCTCTTTGCGAGGCTCTCTACCAGGCCGAAGTGTTCTGGCCCCTTCAATCCACGACCTCCGCTGACGACGATATCGGCTTCGGCAACATCTAGGACGCCTTCATTTTTGACGGTGTTCGTTACCTGAGAGATGCGGCCAACAGAAATGGCGACTTCAGCAGACTCGACGGTAAGCGTGCCACCGACTTTTTTTGCAGTGAAGACGTTTGGGCGCACACTGACGACGGACACCGGCGCAGTAGATGATACGCGTACGGTTGCCTTGCCCGCATACACGGGACGATCCGCTTCAAGTCTGGAACCGACGGCATAGAGCGCTACAACATCAGGGAGAAATCCAGCCTTGAGGCGAATTGCAACCCTTGGTGCAATGTCCTTACCAGTGGCATTCGCTCCCAGGATGACTACGTCCGCACCCGTCGTTGCAGCCACTGAAGAGAGAATTGCGGAAACACGTTCAGTGCTGAAGACCGCATCATCGGCGTTTGTGACGTGCAGAGCCGACGTTAGACCGTACTCTCCAGCAGTTGCTAACGCTTCCTTTGCGCCGCCTATCATGATTCCACGTACCGGTGCACCATTGGCTATGCTAAGAGCCGCGGTGATGGATTCATAGGATGTTCGCTTGAGGACGTCGCCTTGGGCTTCCAGAAAAACCAGAATTCCATTCATCATTCGAATCTTTTAAGGTTGGTGGTGGTGATACGGTTAAATCATCTTGGCTTCTTCGTGCAAGAGACGCACGAACTCGTCCAGATCTGCTGGACTATCGCCAAGAACCTTTCCAAGGCGTTTCTGCTCGGGAATCGCCATCGAAACCGTTTCGACGCGTGGAGTAGCGCTGGATGCAGGCCGCTCTGTGATTGGCTTGGATTTGGCCTTCATAATATCGGGCAGCTTGGGATAGCGCGGATCATTCAGCCCCTTTTGTGCGCTTATGACACAGGGAAGGGACGTGCCTACCGTCTGTTTGCCACCTTCGATATCACGTTCAGCCGTTACAGTGCTACCGTCGATTGACAAAGCCGACACCATGGTGACACTTGGCCATTCAAGAATCTCAGCAACCATTGGTGGGATCTGGAAGGAGTCAAAGTCGATCGACTGACGTCCAAAAATGATAACGTCAGGCGAAAGTTCACGAGCGGCATCGGCAATTGCAGACGCAACAACGAATGAATCGGCGCGGGAGTCGTCTTTGACCAATACTGCCGTTTCGCTTCCCATGGCCAAAGCAGTACGCAAGACTTCTTTCGCCGACTCACCGCCCACGGTCAAGGTCGTCACCGTACCACCGTGTTTCTCCTTAAGGCGCAGGCCTTCTTCAATGGCAAACTCATCGTAGGGATTGAGAATGTACTTCACTCCCGCTGGATTGATGCTCTTACCGTCGGCGCCCACGGCAATCTTCGTCGCCGTATCCGGCACCTGGGAGATGCATACGAGAATGTTCATGTCTGTCCTATGCTCCGGGTGGAATGGGGAAATCAAGACTGCAAACTTACGAAGAGGGGATTAGATGGTACCCGTCGCCCAACGTAACAGCATGAGAGCGCGTGCGAGATCAGCCTGCGCTGTCACTCTGCGCTGTAACGCTTCTGCGAAGAACCGTTCGCGAATATTCAGCGTGAGCAGAGTTCCTTCGCCGGCTTCCAGTCGGCGTTGCTCAGCAAGGACCATCAGTCGGGACAAGTTCGTCTCCGTGATGGCAGCATCCAGCCGCTCCAGGGCCCGCCGAACGGCAATGGCAGCATTTTGCACATCGGCGTCTATGGTTCGCTCGATGATGATCTTCTGAAGGTCTGCACGTTGAACCGTGATATCCGCTACCTGGTTCTGCGCAGACGCGCTTCGGAACAGCAGTGGTTGTGCTACACGGAAGCCAACTTTATAGTCGGGGGAACCAACACCCTTCGCAAGATCGCTTGAAAGCAGTGACGCTTCTGCCTCTACAAAGGGACGCATCAGTTCCCGAGCAAGATCCTGGTCAAGGCGAGCCGTTTGTTGGAGAACCTCAGCACGACGAAGTTCTGGACGCAACGTACGTGCCCGCGAGATGAGCGCATCGTCGGCTTCGGGCGGAGAGCCTGACTCTGGAAGAGCAATCGGAGCTCCATTGAGAGGAACCGGCGTGCCATCACCATTCCACAAAAACACGGATGCGTCGACTCGTGCCTGTTCCGCCATTCGCATGGCGCGGAAGCGTTCTCCACGGCGACGCAAAACCTCCTGTGCAATTTCGATGGAATCGATGACGGCTGATTCCCCGGCACGTGCACGACGCGATATCTGCGCTAGACGTCGTTCGGCAAGCTCCAGCAGCGTATCTGCAACAGCCACTGCCGTTTCCGCCTCGGACCACGTCCAGTACGCCATTGCTGCTGCTCGCAACAGGTTGTTACGCTCTTGGCGGAACTGTGCTTGAGCTAGTTCGGGACGGAGATAGGCCTTTCGGAGATTGTTCCGTCGGGCGTCCGTAAAGATTCCCTGGAAGAGTGGAAGAGAGATTCCAAGGCTGGCCTCTCCGGCGAGTGCTGTGGATGACTCCGGATTGATGGACGTTCCTAGGCCTCGACTGAATCCGGCCTTCACCTTGGGACCAAACAACGTGTTGATTGGCAACTCGACAGCAGCGTCGAATGTGTTGATCTTATCCAGCCCGTCCTTGTCCTTATACTGATACTGTGCATTCAGGACAGGGTCAAACCTGCCAAGAGCGTTCCGAATCTCTGCCTCGGCTAGTTCAGGTTCGAACTGGGCTGCCCGCAAGGAAGGGTGAGCCTTCTCGACCTCGGCAAGAAATGACGTCAGCTCCAACGTCTGAGATGTAGCGATCTGGACGCATGTCATGAACAGCACGGCACGGACAAGGAGCGTCATCACTTTTTGCCTCCCTTGTCTGAGGATTCGCCCTTGGGTTTATCCTTTACCTTGCCTTCTGCAACAGGGAATTGTGGCGGGAAGCCCATGAGCTGTCGCCAGAGTTCGTAGCCAATAGGCACCTCATTCAGCAGTACCCAACCAGAGACTTCCGTGCCCTGACGCAGGAAACGATTGGTTGGCCATGGCGTTCGTGTTGTATCGGGCACAACGAGAACGCGGAAGCGTCCAGAGCCATCGTCAACTGCGTCGATGACCTTGACTCTTCCGTGGAAAATGCCCACGTTGACATTATCCCAGCCTGAGAATTGGAAGGCAGGGAAACCGGAGAACTGCAGAGACACCAAACGGCCAGGTTCAATGAGCGCGGCATCCAAGGACGAGACATAGATCTCAGCTGCTTGGTCATCAGTCTTGGGAACGATGACAACGAGTTCGTCTCCCTCCTTCACCGTCTGGCCTTTCCCCGCCCGAGCGATTCGCACGACCGTTCCATCCAATGGTGCCGTAACAATCCTTGCTCCGATGCGGCCGGTAGCGTTGGCCAGCCGAACCTCGGCGTCCTGGATGACAACTTGGGCCTGGCTAATAACGCGTTCTTCTTCGTTCCGAAACGCATCCACATCTTGAATGGCCGCTTGAATGGAAGCCATTCCAGAAATCGAGTCAGCCATTGCCTTCTGCAGTGCCAGTGTAGCGGTTTCAACCTCGCGGCGGCTGACAAGGTCATCCTTGAAGAGCTCTTCGGCTCGATTGAACCGGATGCGAGCCGTGGTAAGCTCTACGATGATGTTGTCGTATCGGGCGCGGGCTTGATCAAGACGCTGCTCTGCCTGTTTGCGTCGCTGGATGGAAACGCTAATGGCTGACTCTTGAGCCTCGAGAGTCTTGTCGCGAAGTTTTGTCAGCCGACCAGCGAGGTCGTTGTCGAAGAAGTTGACGTTGATATCCTGGAGAATGGCAAGTGTGTCGCCCCTCTTAACACGCGCACCTTCCTTAATGAACCAGTCGACGATACGACCGGTAATCATGGCATTGATGGTCTGTGGACGGGATTCCGGCGCGAACGATGTCACCGTGCCAGAGCCCGAGACGGTTTGGATCCATGGCACGAAGACGAGGAAGACAACCAAGCCCACGAACAATGCAAGAAGGACGCCGACAAGAGTGACCACGGATCGTGGCGTGTTGATAAGACGCAATGACGTGCGGTGAAGGCTGCCTGTGAGTTTCTCGGAGAACTCGATTGGTGCCTTGGAACGGTCAGCCATCGATGCCTCCTTTCTGTGGTTCATCGCCCAGGAATGGTCTTGGATCCGGGAAGAGTGCAGCGAATGGCCCTTGCGAAACGGTACAGAGTGTCCGCGTTGGTCCATCCTGCACAACACGACCGTCCTTCAACACCACTACACGATCCGTACGGCGCACGACTTCAGGATCATGGGAAACATTGACGATCGTCCATCCTTCATAGGTAAACAGAGCATCAAGCATGGCCAACTTCACCGAGTCTTCGATACCATCGAAGGCTTCGTCAATGAGGAGCACTTCTGGTTTGTGGACAATCATGCGGGCGAAGAGGATACGGCGACGAAGGCCATAGGCGAGATTCTCTCCCGTGGCGATGACATGAGTCATCATGCCATGTTCCAACTCGCGGATATCCTTGTCAAGGAATGTAATCGAAAGGGCCCATGATAGATCGGCATCCGATATCGGACGTCCAAGCGTTATGTTATCCCGAATCGTGCCTGCAACGAGCTGGTTTTCCGGGAATACCAATCCAATGCGAGAACGAAGCGAGCGCAAGTCGGCATCCCTGATGTCGACACCGTTGACGGTGACGTTTCCGTGATAGGAGTCGTACAGACCTACCAAAGCCTGAAGAAGCGTAGACTTCCCGGCACCGCTCTCGCCAACAATTGACACATGACTCCCACGAGCGATATCGAGTGAAACACCACGGAGAATCGTCTGTCCGGCGATGTCCAGCACCACGTGATCCAATCGCACGGCACCGGGGCCGTTGGCAGAGGGAACTTGCCGACCACCAACTTCTTCAAGAGGCTGTTCGGCTATCATCGAGAGTTTATCGATCCCAGCAACCATGTCATAGTACAAGTCAAACTGATTGATGAGCTTTTCGATTGCGCCAAGAATTGTAATGATGACAAGTTCGGCGGCAACAAGCTGACCAAGGGAGATTGCTTGTTGAATAACGAGAATTCCCCCTAGTGCAAGGATGCCAACCATGGCACCGGCTTTGAACAACATGGAACCAAGAATCTGCCGCGCCAGAATCAAGAAGTGCTTGTGCCGGGCCTCAACATACCCTGTCGCGATGGCATCGATACGGCTATAGGCAAAGTCATGCGCCCCAGTGAGCTTAAAACCCATGTGGTTGCGGGCTACATCCTCAAGCCATGCGGCGGCCTCATATTTTTTCTTGGAGACTTTGATCGACGTTGGGACAGCGCCCCTTCCCAGGACCAAGGTCAGCAGTGGTAAGAAGATGAGGAAGGCGACATCGTAGAGAAGAAAGAACGGATGATAGATACCAACAAGGATCAACCCCGTTAGCAGTACCAAAACGGCATTCGTGCCCTCAAGCAAGAACTTCCCGAGAGACTTTTGAATCGTCATGACGTCGAAGAACCGATTCACAAGTTCTGGCGCATAGGTCTCCCGATGAGCAGACTGCTTCATAATGGGCAGCCGATACATGATGTCGAACGTTGTTCGGACAAAAAGCCGGCGCTGTACCATGTCGATAATGTAGCGTTCGATGACAGCAAACACGGCCAGGATGACCATTGCTGCCAACACGATCAAACACAGGACGATCAGTTGCTGATTGAACACTCCAAGGGCAACGGCATTAACGATTGCTGACGAGCTGAGAGGAACGACAAGTCCAAGGAGTGATGAGATGACGGAATACCCTAGGATGACAAGAATATCCTTCCGTTCACTTCGGAACAACCGTCGGGCATACGGAACAAGATCCCTCAAGCGATGAATGTGATGCGCGTCATGTCCATGATGTTTCGCGTGTTCTCGTTGGGCGTCACCTCGCACCTTGGGAAGTGTTTCGTCCGAACTCATGAAACTCCTAAAGGAGCCCAACACCTCTATGCCAAGGAGAAGGTCACCACGCTTAGGAAGCTCGTAGGCCTTGAGCGTCTTTGTTTCGTTCGTCGTCATGTCCTCAACGGTGACTGACGTGCCGTCGTTGTTGACAACACGTACGACCGAAGACTCGAACACGGTAATAAACTGAAGATCTCCTCCCGAGCTATGGGAGAGATCGCGTGCAACTTGCGTTGCCGCGACGCCTGCCTCATGAAGGGCTCCCGTCAGCACATCAATGGCTGTGTCGGATGCTACGGTGGACTCACGAATCAGATCACGCACCCGTGTCAGAACGGATGGTCGGCGATCAAGATCTGCTAATTGTACGACGGCATCGAGGATACGAGACCGAAGATCATCGGCATTGAAGGGTGTCATCGGCGGCCTTGAGTGGGTTCACAGGAAGGTCGTCGATCGGTGTGTCGGTGATCGAACGATGCGCGTTAACGATCCACGCAACCAATCATTGCGCCCTTCGGCGATAGTTCGCAATCAGTTCGCTGGCAATATATCGAGCGGTTATGGAGTTTTTGTTTTTCGCGACTTCCTCCGGCGTTCCCGTGGCAACAATCTGCCCTCCTTCTCGGCCGCCTCCAGGGCCAAGATCGATTATGTGATCGGCGTAGGTGACGACATCAAGGTTGTGTTCGATGACAACGACTGTGTTTCCCTTGTTGACCAGTTTGTCAAGAAGGCGTACAAGGACATTGATATCTTCGAAATGTAGTCCCGTTGTTGGTTCATCCAGGAGATAGAGTGTTTTGCCAGTACTGGTTTTGGAGAGCTCGGTAGCAAGTTTGACGCGTTGCGCTTCGCCCCCGGAGAGCGTGGGTGCTTGTTGTCCAAGAGTGATATACGTTAGTCCAACATCCATGAGCGTAGCGAGTTTCGACTTGATCTTCGGGATATCCACAAAGAACTCGAAGGCTTCTTCAACGGTCATATCCAGCACATCGGCAATACTTTTGCCCTTGAACTGAACTGCAAGGGTCTCGAGATT
>JALOMA010000114.1 GCA_025455735.1 Candidatus Kapaibacterium sp. | reverse complement strand
AAGGCGGAGGTGCTGGTGTAGTGACCCAGAACCCGAGCAACTACAGCTATGTCGCCACGGGGAACCTGACGTCTGATGTGACGGAAGGCATCACGTCGATTACTTGGACGCCCTACAACACAATCCGCGAATTGGTGAAGACGAACGCCACCCCAGCCACGGGCACGACGACGCTCCGCTATCTGTACGACGCCGCGGGGAACCGGGTGGTGAAGGACTACCATGCCACGCAGAACACGACGCTAACGAGCCGGACGTGGACCATCCGCGACGCCCAGGGGACGGTGCTGGCGATCTACACGCGCATGCCTACGGTGGGCAACAGTTGTGCGGTCACTCGGACCGAGGCCCCGTACCACGGCAGCAGCAGGATAGGACAGAGCACCCGTACGGCCACGTACGATGCAGCGTCATCGAGCAAGGTCATGTTGCCGGGGACGGTCTACAGCAGGGAGCTCGGCAAGCGAGCCTACGAGCTCGTGGATCACCTGGGCAACGTGCGCGCCACCATCAGCAATATCCTCGTCCACAGAACCGTGACGGACATCTACGAGGCCGACATCTTCATGCCGTACACCTTTATCATGGAGATAGGTTCAAGGACGTGGGAAGCGGGAGGTGTGGCGGGCGATCGGTATGGGTTCAACGGCAAGGAACACGACGACGCGGTGAAGGGTCAGGGGAACCAACAGGACTACGGCTTCCGCATCTATGACCCCCGTGTTGCGCGTTTCTTGAGTGTGGATCCGTTGGCTCGGGAATATTCTTGGTATACAACGTATCAGTTTGCTGGAAATACACCGATACAGGCGATTGATCTAGACGGGCTAGAAGAGTGGTACTTTGCAATTGGTCGAGAGTGACAGCAACGGCACGCTTCCCACGAGGACCAGATTTGGGCCAGTAGTAGAAGCTCTTGGAAGTGATGTTGATGGTCTTAAGTATCCGCCAACGGGGATAGCTCGCTTCCGTGCATGCCTGTATTACCCTCAGTCGCACCTCCCACAGTAAATTCTTAGCCACGAGTGTACTCGTTGCACACCTTGAGGACGAAAACGGCTGGATACGTCATTTCAAACACACGTCAAAACACGACGATACTGCTGGTCTGGCGGAACGGACGAAAGCAGTACATTGCTCGGGAAGAAACCAGATCGCTTCTGGTCATCGAATGTGTCCACTCTATCTTCTATGTACGTTATGGCCTTCACAACAGCAAGCTCTTCCAGCGGTAAGAACTCCTCACGACTACTCATGATGTACGTGATTGTCTTCACAGCGCTATGGGTGTGGACATTCATAACAACATCAGATGTATCGAACTGGATAATCGAGAATATCCTTACTGCCGGTTTCATTGGAATGCTTGTTGGTACGTATCGACGGTTCCAGTTCAGTGATCTGAGCTATCTGATGGCCTTTGTTTACATATGCCTTCACTGCCATGGGGCACATCATACCTATGCAGCATCACCAGTTGGTGCATGGCTCCAAGAAATTCTTCATCTGGAGCGTAATCCCTATGACAGGATTGTACACTTTAGCTTTGGATTTCTTCTTGCATATCCCATGCGGGACTATTTCATCAACCGTTTTCAATGGCCAACATGGGTATGTTGGGTTCTGCCAGCAGAGATAACGCTGTCGTTTTCCGGGATGTATGAACTCATCGAATACGGCGTAGCCGATCTGTTCTTTCCAGACCTTGGTACCAACTACCTAGGCACACAGGGTGACCCCTGGGACGCGCAAAAGGACATGGCTTTGGCATTTATGGGCGCCATCTTGATTCTATCCTCAACGGCCGTCGCGAAGCAGCTTTTCCCGAAGAACTACATTAAACTGGGATAGCGACGTATGCTACGTTTACTGCTGCTTGACAAGAGTAGCATTGATCGCCTTTTGGTCGAGTTGCTTCCATGCGCCCGTGGAGGCATCGACGATTACGGGGATTAATCCGCCAAGAATGTCAAGAATAACCCAACCAGCCCCAACCTTTGTGTTCACGGTGCGGGAAACGCTCTCAAAGCCACTCTTTCGGTATTCAATCACATATGACTGGTCTGCCTTGAGATCCAGAACCACAGGCGTGACGCCCATACGCATGCCATTGACGTAAACCTCCGCGCCTTCTGGTTCCGATGCAACGGACAATTGATTGGTATGAGGTGCAAATAACGTGGCGCAGCTCGTGGTCAACAAAACGAGGGCAACACTCGAAACAAGAAATAGCGACCGCATGGCAACCTCACAACACAAGAATATTATTCAAACGTATTTCCATGGCAAAGATACGTCTTCTTTGACCAAATGCAATCCATTGGTTAACGAACACCCTTCCTCTTGATAGTGGCGAAGACGATCCGCGATAGCCTATGACACTGCATCGGAGAGGACTGCAATGTTTGCGATAAATGTATCTACAACGTGCCCGATCGCAGCAGGCGGAATAGTGAAAAGAGCATGCTGTTGTGGCGCATGTGAATGTAATTCGATCACGGGGCTATGCTGCTCACAAGCAGATCCTGGAAAATGTCCAGGATGGATCAGAAACGTGTTGCGGATAAAATCTTGAGCTCTCACAAGAAGGAACGCCATGAACCGCCATTCGTTTCTGTTATCCGTGCAAACGTTGACGGATGACAGCGCGAAAGGTCACGCCAATGGGGATGACAACGTCTGCAGCACGAAGCGTGTTGTCCGTGATCGTCAACAATAGACGCTCCGGTACCAGAAACGACTTGTGTACCTGGACAAAGGGACTTCCCGGCACTGCCAGTATGCTCTTCAAAGTACGATCGGCTATGGCAATGCCGTCCTTTGTGTGGAGACGGACGTAGTTTCCCCATGCCTGCACAACATGAACGGTATCAAGTGGAATCGTGACCGGCCTGCCTGACATGGTGGCCGCTATTGTTGGTAGGTCATGCGTAGATAGCTTGAGAGATGCCTTTTCCAACGCAACAACGAGACGATCCAACGAGAATGGCTTGACGATATAGTCAAATGCGCCACACGCAAACGCCTCCACGGCGAATTCGGAATACGCTGTAGTAAATATCCATGGCACCGTTCGTGCGAATCGTTCGGCAAGGCCAACCCCTGTTCCATCATAAAGATCGATATCCGAGACGGCAACGTCAATATGACTTCCCGTGAGGTACTCCTCGGCTTGCAATGCCGATGAAGCTACGAGAATCGTGGCCCGTGGGTATAACTGCGCACAGTAGTATTGTAGAAGCTGTTGCGCAGGTATTTCGTCTTCAATAATCAAGATCGTCATATTGTCTCGTCCTTGTGGAGTGGTAGCACCATGGTGGCCATAAAGAGGCCGTCCTTTTCCTGCGTTTCTATCCATGCTTCCGTGCCAAACAGGACGTGGAGCCTTCTGCGCAGATTGTCCAATCCCGTACCGGAACGTTCTCTTCTCGTTCGATTGCTGGTGGACACTGTATTGGTAACGGTGAATGTAAACACATTGTTATGCACCGAGATATCGATCGTCATGAGACACTGCGACAACGACGACTCGACGCCATGGGTAAAGGCATTCTCCACCAGGGAAAGGACTGACACCGGTGGAAGAAGCGTGGCGACATCGTCCGATGCGGAGAGCACAACGCGGAAACGATCAGAAAATCGTAATTGCTGCAAATGAATATAGTCGCGAATTGCCTGTAGCTCATCGCGAAGGTGAATCAGCGGTTTGCTCGAGGTTTCTGAAACAAAACGCAGGAGCGAAGCATAGGCTAGAATGGCAGTAGATGCTTCTTCTCTGTGGGCTACTTGAAGAGCATATACCGTATGGATGGCATTGTACAGAAAATGTGGATTCAACTGCGATCGAAGCATTGCCAGCTCCAAGACGGAGACGTCGGCGCGGCGCTTCTCGAGAACGCTGCGCTCCCATAAGCTGGTTACCATGGAATGTCCGCCGATGACCGTGAGGGTGAACACCAGGACAACAAGTGACGACGCAAGCGCAGCTGCAAGGATACTGCCTTGATGGACGCGCGGAGAGACCTGGGCCAGACTCAGCATGGCACCACTGCTAAGTACCAGCGCTACCAAAAGCGTCGTTCGCAGTATGGGCCGCAGAGCGCGTGATGCTTGAAACCAGTAGGCAGATAACACAGCAAAAGCAGCTACTACATGCGTCACTACAATGACCAACGTCTCGGCTCCCGCTGCAACGTGTGTTGCACTAACGATGCCGCCTACAACAAGTGCCGAGAGCATTCTGCCGGTGCGTATCCGCCGAAGATGTATCATGACGCAACATAGTCGACGTTGCCGACCTGTACTGGCTTGACAAATTTCATTTGTCATGTTTTTGGCTTATGCCGTCGGGTATCGTTCCATGAAACCACCACGATGAAGTCGGTGCGCGTGAGCGTCAGGGGCAGGGAGAGCGGTTACACGTCCAGAGTACAATCAAAGGCCAACAATAACCGATGGAAACCGATCACGTGCGCCACAATGACACAGTCGATGCGCTGCCAAGACGGTGCCATCGGTTCCATCTGATACCGTCTGGTACCTAAAGCTCCTTCTATAGGACATCCAATGACCAGATTTCCATGGGCGAACCTACTGCACGAATTCACCATCAATCCCCACGGAATTCATTGATTGCAACAACAGCTGCTGTCTCATGCCTATTGACCAGTACCGCCAAGACAACATTACCGGAAGGTGCTACTACCGCATGTGACGCTCGCGGAAGGCTCGCCAACTCCATGAATCAAAGTAGTCGTCAGTATGCCGAAACGCCACATATTCTTCGATGAATTCTCCGAACGTCGCTGCCAGGGGAATGGTCTGGTCGGTCTCCAGGACACGCCACGCCGTCGCTCCGTTGGGCTTTATGAATACGGCATCTCCATTGGAGGAATGATACAACATGGTCGACGTCTCCCAACCCACAATGGAGTCTTCACTGTTAAAGCCAGATTCCCGTACCGTTAGGAAGTCCTCACGGACGAATTGTCCAGCTAATCTTGGCGTCTCGTCGCCCGACTCGGCGAAGCGATGATAGAACTCCCTCATGGTACTCCGAAGGGAATCGTCGAAATACTTCACGCGTTGTTCTACTAGTGCACTGTCTGGCGGCTGGCCATACACAAGCCAGCAATATCCTTTACCCTCTGGTGATGGTATCGCCGCCTTGGCGACGCACTGCACATACCCTCTTCCATGAACGAAGATCACCTGCCGTGGGGTAAAGGTGGCCATGTGTTGTACCAGTGGTAGGAGCCGAGGATTATTGGTTGCAATTCGTCGCTTGATGATGGTTCTGGCACCGTCAAGGTCGGAAGAAAGGATCTTGGCAATCCAAGGGTGAATCAGTGCCCTATTCGCGGGAAGGTTCTCTGGTGGCAGCATACGCTTTGGGGGCTGTTGTCGGAACCCTGGAAGCAGCAACACACACGCTGCAATAAGGAGTCTAATCATAGGACACCATGCTATACCACGGAAAGAAAAAAGTTCACTGCGCTGCAAGACAGGAATAGATGCTAATTGTGTTTGCTGATGGCGATTTTACGAAACTACCAATGCTGACTTCATCCACGTCTGGTTGGCGATGGCCCGATGCCCTGTTTGAGGGTGGGGCCAATAATTCGACATCACCAGACTGTACGGTGATGATTGCGAGTCGTCATGTATTCATACGGGCTTGTCAGGTGGCGTGCAGATTGCGTCATGTTTATCACCTATGTTTTGCTGTTCCACACGCTTGTTCGGTGGGCCGTATGCTGTGCCTTGGCGATTGTCCTTGTTCAGGCATTGATTTCCGTCTGTCGGGGCGCCGGTGTTAGCCGCCCTCAGCAGCTGATGTATGCCTTGGCTACCGGAATGCTTCACATTCAGGTAACCCTTGGTTGCATCCTATGGTGGCAGTCACCACTGGTGGGGCTTGTTCTTGCCGATCCGATGCTCCTGTTGGAAGGCGGACCCTTCCTGTTCTTCAGCCTGGTCCATCCCGTCGTGATGACGTCGGTGGCCGTATTCTGGACGACACAACGTCCCACATCGAACCGATCCATCCTGCTGGCTGTGCTTGGCACCATCATCGGTGTACTTTTGTTTGTGCCCTGGCCGTGGTCGCCGTTTGCGCCGCGAAGTCTGTAGGCGGCCTGGGGCCTTTGCATGCAACTCCATGGATGAGAGCATCCAGGTGTCTGCCTTGGACTACGACAGTACCCATCACCATACGGAATTCACCATGTTCTTCCGCATTCTCTGTCTGACAGAAATCATCAGCTACCTGTTGTTGCTGTTGGTAGCCGTTCCCATGAAGTATTTCTGGAACGAACCACTTGGCGTCAAGATATTGGGTCCTATTCACGGCGCACTATTTACGCTCTATGTATTTGCCATTATCAAACGGGGCAGCGATCAAGGATGGACGCTTGCGGCCATCGGGAAGGGCATTCTGGCTGGCATCTTGCCCCTGGGCCCCCTTCAGTATACGAAGCGGTAATCCCGCACCATACTGGTTGTGAAATGGACGAGGACCGGCCGATGCGAACGGTCCGGACTTCCACCTACCTACACGCTCCTGCAGTGTTTGCCGGCACAGATGTACTTGGGCAGGGGGCCTTGGCGCCATGGTGGAAGAGTCGTAGGATGTGAGAGGCAGCAGAGTATTTATGGTATCTTTCGGTCGTGTTTTCAGATATGTGACCGCAGTAATCGCTGGAGAATGAAAAGAGGTTCAGAATGCGAATGACTACAATTCGTGCAGTTCTCCTTTGTTGCAGCCACTTTCCCTGCCTGGCTCAGTCATGGGAACCACTCAGTGTTCCCGAATTGATCGTCAATGGTGGAAGCATACGTCGGGTTAATCTTCTTGGTGAACGTGGCTGGTTCAATTGGATTGATGAAAACAGGATCTTCACCTACGACTTCGAGCCGTTGTTGTATGATTGCCGCACTGCCATGCTGGAGAGAATACCACCACCACCTGGGTTGACGTGGCCGAACCTGACCATGGTCAGTGGACAAGCCACGGTGCGTGGGTTGGTGATTCGTGGTGAGTCGTTGTTTGGTGATTTTCAGATCTGTTATGACCATACCTTGACGCCTACCAGGGAGTCATTTCAAGACTACTTTACAACAATTCTCGACTATGAACCGCGTGAGCGCAGCCTTGGTGTGCCGTGTAGCTTTGCCACTCGGCGAGCACTCCCCGTTTCTGACACAACCTTGCCAATACATCTGCGACGTACCTCGACAACCCATGCGAATCTGTCGTATTCAACATATACGTTGGTGTTCGATGCACAGGCCCAATTGCGTGACTCCTTGGATACGGGGCTAGGTGTAACAATCGTGCAACGAAGCGCCGGGGGAATGTATTTCTCGGCATTTGGGCGGCGTAGCGGACAGAGTGAGCCTTGGAAACGGTGGACTGCCGTCCTCAATGATCGGGGTGATACCATCGGTACAAGGATTAGTATTGAACGCATGTATTGGGACTCCCTTCTGCTTGCTACCGTGTCCAAGCCACAGCCAGGGCAGGCACCGACGTCCGAGATTGTGGCTTCACTGAACCACGGTGCAACATGGTATCAGTCTCCGCACCTTGCTCTTTTTGATAGGTCCGACACAAGCCTCTGCCGTAACGGAGACATGCTTGCCGTCAAGGGTCAGGTGCTGGCACGTATGCGCTATCTGGACCCAACAACCATTACTACGGTGGGCCTACCGCTTGAACTGGAGACGGTACATGAGCAGCCAGGCGGCCGCTTGGTTGGCGTGCAGGGGCGCCGCCTGTTTTCGTCGGACGACGGCGGCACAACGTGGTACGATGCAACCGTGTACAGACCAGAACTGGAGACGTCCGTTCAGGACGTCGAGGACATAGGCCTGGAAGGCGGAGAAGTACTGGTGCGTGCTGCCGACGTCATTCTGGCGCGCGAAGCCAATGGCCGCTATCGTGTTGTGCGCCAAAATCGCGGGGAGTCCCTATCGCGGCCATGGAGTCTTACAGGTATTCGGCGTCTTATAGGAACCAACGGCAGGGAGGATCGCGCCTTGGTCATACCTGACGGCGCCGCCAAAGGCTCGACGGTCGACGGAATTGCCTCATTGGATGGCAGTGACAGCGTGACAGACGTGTTTGTGAGCAGCTCCGTACCATCGACGGGGGCTTCCTTTCTATTGCGTGTCGATGGCGACACACTGACCCTCCTTGACGCTCCAACGCAGCGAAAGCGCCGCGGCTGGATTACCGGTGCCTGTGCATTTGCCGATACGGTATTCGTTACGTTCCTGGGCACATCCGACGCAGCTGCCGACACTCTGATTCGTGAAAGCACGACGGCGCTGTCCGTGGACGGTGGCAGGACGTTTACGGAAATCCTGACGGCCGATGCCGAAGTTTATCTGACGTCGCCAGTTCATACCGGCACATCGCTGGTTGCCTTGCAGGAAATCGTCAGTGCTCCTCGTCTTCGTGAACAAACCGTCCGTACCTGCGCACTTGTTCGTTCCAAGGACGGCGGCCGAACATGGAATGCCGTGCTGCCTGCCGAGACGGCGG
>JALOMA010000281.1 GCA_025455735.1 Candidatus Kapaibacterium sp. | reverse complement strand
CGTATGTTTGGTACGTAAGAACTAGAATGTGCCGCTTTTTCATGAGGTATTGACATGACTGCACGTGTTGTTTCCTGGGGTCGCCATGTGGTATTCTGTATGTGTATTGCGTTGCTCCAGTGCTGTAGCTGGACGGTAGGACATGCTTCGGATGAGTCTGGTAGGTTGCTCACGAAACATCGAGCCGCGTGGACGCTTGAAGTGTCCGATATTCTTGATTCCACCTCCGTGAACTACAAAATCGGCGAGCTCTCCATGCTCGTCAATGATCGATCTGCACAATTGTTATGGCTCCGTGTAAGCCAATTGGATGCCCTGCACGGCCGTGGAATGCGAAGTGGTTCAGCAGCCAAAGGCGAAGACGTCTCTCTGGCAGAATATGCCCGAACGGAGAGTTTCTTCGTTCCGCAATCCGGTGGCACGATTTCCTTCGTACGCGTGCTTCATGCTGAATCGCGCAATGGCACTGTCCATGATGCTGCACCAGGAACAGGTACGGGCATCAATGGTGCCGTGACGCGTGCCGACGAACGCTTCCTCTTCGCCGAGGCAACCGCAGGCCATAGAACTTCCTTCATTCTTCAGCTTGTGGAAGAAAGCAGTGGGCGTGTTCTCCATATACTGGATAGTCTGGATGTTGTTGCCAATGTGGCTGGCGCTGTTGGAGAACGCTTTGGAACCAATCCTGACGACGTCCTGCACCAGCGAACACTTCCCACGGTAGCTCACGGCTCATTCGTTTACCTGCGCGTCCTTCCGCGCCGGTCTACGGAATCAGGTGTTGGGTTGACCTGCCAGCGTCTTGCCCCCACCACAATACCGCTCTCTGCGCTCTATGCGCCTTCCCATCGCGGTGAAACGGCGAGTTGGTTCGATGTGCCCACCCTGAAACACATCGACTCGGTACACTCGGCGCTTACGATAAACGAGCTTCACACGATTATTGCTGAAACGGGCTGCCTGCCCTGGATATACACCCGACCCGTATATCGATCTTCCGTCGCGGACGAGTACGATGCGCTTGTCGCAAAAATGCGTTACCAAAAACAGACGGAGCAGTGTCTTGCCAATGTAAACCGGCAGCGCTCTTTGTATTCTGCAGATGCGGACATCGGAGTAACATCCGTGGATGCGACCAGTGTTGTTTCCCAAGCAGGACTAACAGTGTCCGTTCGCGGGGAAGATTTGGTCATTCATGGCGGCGTTCAATCCATGCAGGACGTTTCCTTGGAAGTGTTGTCCGCAGATGGCAAACGTGTTTTTGCATCGCACCTTCCTTCGATAGAGGCTCATAGCCAAAATCTTGTGACGTTGCCGGAGCTGCCGATGGCAGCCTACGTGACAACGCTCTCTTCACCGAAAGGAATGCGTGTAACCTCTGCCATTCATATTATCCGCTAAATCGTAACCCCGTATCCTTACCATTCGTTGACGCGCCCCATGTCTTCCGCCTGCTTGTTCTGTCAGATTGTTGCCGGAGACGAACCGTCCTATCCCGTCCTGGATGACGGCATGTTTCTCGCCGTGCTGACGCCGTTTCCGAATACGCCGGGCGCCATGGTCGTTGACGCCGTTTCCGAATACGCCGGGCGCCATGGTCGTGCTGCCTCGCCAGCATATGGACTCCGACATTGCTGCCCTCGCCGAGGACGTCATGTACGCTGCCATGTCCTTTGCCCGCAAGGCCGACGCGCTGGCACGTCGCGTGTTGGGCTGCGCACGCTGTGCCTATGTCATCGAAGGCTATGGCATCAACCACTTCCACATCAAGCTATTCCCTCTGCATGGGGCCCCGGATCCATGGCAGCCTGTCCATTCGCAGGCGATGGCGTATTCCGAGCGCTATGATGGACACATCACGACGGCAGATGGCCCCCGCCAGGATCCGGCGTCCATGGAAGCAATGGCAGCACGGTTCCGACAGGTTCGGCTGTCTGAAGGATAGTTGTTGGGCTTGTCCATCACGCGTCCAACACGGCCACTCCTGCCTTCCATACATCGCCAGCGCCCATGGTAATAAGGAGGTCGCCTGGTTGCAGCAGCTCTGCCAGGGCCTCCGGCAGGGCGGCTTTGTCCTGCACGTAGTGAACGTGCCGGTGTCCCGTGGCGCGCGTTTTGTCGGCCAGCATGGCACCATCGACGCCAGCAATCGGCTCCTCTCGTGCCGGATAGACGTCGGTCAGCACCAGCACGTCGGCATCATCGAACGATAGAGCAAAGTCATCTGCAAAGTCGCGTGTACGGCTGTATGTATGTGGTTGGAAGACGGCAACGATGCGCCGCTGCCAGCCACGACGTGCAGCAGCTAGGGTAGTGCGGATTTCCGTGGGATGATGGGCATAGTCATCGACGACAAGAACATCCGTAGGGGTTGTGCCTTTGATTTCAAACCGACGGTAGACGCCTCCGAATTCTGCAAGGGCAGCGGCAATCGTGGCAAACGGAATACCCAATTGGAGCCCTACACTAATGGCAGCCAGAGCATTGCGTATGTTGTGGTCACCGGGAACGTTGAGCGTAATGGTGCCCAACGCTGTTCCATGATGGTGGAGCTCGAAGGTGGTTACGCGCTCTGCGATGTGGACGTCCACGGCACGGGTGTCGCACTGTTTGCTGAGGCCGTACGTAGAGACTTTTTTCTTGAGCGCCGGAAGGATGGTCCGAACGCCAGGGTCATCCAAACACACTGCCGTAACGCCGTAAAAAGGCACCTTGTTGGCGAACTCGGTAAATGCCCCCTTGATATCGTCCAGGTCCGTGTAGATGTCCAGATGGTCGGCCTCTACATTCGTGATGATGGCGATGGTTGGCAACAGCGACAAAAACGAACGGTCGTATTCATCGGCCTCCAATACCACCCAGTCGCCGTCGCCCAAGCGCGCATTGGTGCCACCAAACCCCTTGAGTTTGCCGCCCACGATAACGGTAGGGTCCAGGCCACCTTTCATGAGAACCAAACCGACCATACTCGTTGTCGTCGTTTTGCCATGCGTTCCGGCAATGGCTAGTGTGTACTTAAGGCGCGAGACTTCGGCCAGCATTTCCGCTCGGCGGATCAGGGGAACGTGCCGGCGTTGGGCCTCCATGGTTTCCGGATTGGCATCCGGGCGCACGGCGCTTGAATACACGACCACATCGGCAGAGGCCACGTGCGCAGCATCGTGGCCGATGTGTACCAAGGCCCCTTTCTCGGAAAGATAGTCGGTGGTGTCGGATCGCTGCATGTCCGAACCACTGACGGAAAAACCCTGGACGAGCAGGATTTCGGCCAGCCCCGACATGCCGATGCCGCCGATGCCAACAAAATGGACGTTTCGAATACTCGAGAATGTCATGATTTATCCGTGCGATACATATCTGGGCGCCGGTCAGCGAAAATGTCGTTGATGGCATTAAAGGATTTATCTCGCGTCGACGCAGGGTTAACGCTGGCAATAACGGTATTGTCGGCCGTTCCGGAGGCCGACACCATAACGCGCCCCAATGGATCGATAATGGTACTGTCGCCATTGAAGGATAACGTTTCGCCATCGCGTTCTTCGCGGCCTGTACGATTGGCAACTGCCAAATAGACCTTGTTTTCAAGGGCACGAACTGGCATGGCAAGGCGCCAGACGTTCGTTACAAGATTCGAAGGGCATACGATAACGTCTGCGCCAGCCAACGCAAGGGACCGTGCGGCCTCCGGGAATCGCCAATCATAACAGATCATAATTCCCAGCGTGCATTGCACGTCCGCAAGTTCCCACACGCGAAATCCCGTGTTCCC
>JALOMA010000010.1 GCA_025455735.1 Candidatus Kapaibacterium sp. | reverse complement strand
TGCAGAACTGCGCTGTTGTAACAGTTCACAGCACTAGAGGGCGCCCCTCAGCAGTGGCAGCCAGCGCGTTACACAGGCTCCAAGGGCCGCTGCGGCTGATGCGCAGCATGTATACGATCTTTGGTGTAACACGCATTATCCGCATGAGGCGCCACCAGCCATTCACAGTGAAAGTCAAAGATCGGGCTAATAATACCTTTGGTGAAAGTAGAGTAAATGCATGTTTACTACGTCAACTAGACGCAACTGCAGGTTATGTGTAGTTACGTCGCTTTGACTGTGTTTTACCGTAACTGCTGCAGATACGGCAAAGCGTTTTATTCGAATAACTTTCTTTTCATAAGCGCATCATGCACCAAACTTGGTAGGATGATGTAAGACGATATTTACCAGCTGTCCGTACATTTAACTCAAACCGAAAAAAGCGTAGTTCCGGAATTTTTGCTTTGCACTGCAGTATAATTTGCCGTCTACAGTAAAGATCATCCTAGCCAGGACCGTTCTCTTGAAAAATCCAACTGCGAAACACATGTGACCCGAATCCACCGTCATTCTCGTACGCACGATGCATACGGATGGTCGCATTCCCACGGCGACCATCGTGCGTGCATTGCACTGGCTTGCAGACAACGCCTCGGCCTTAGGCATTCGGGTTGTCAATCTCAGCGTCTATGCCGACGAGTTGGATCAGTCTCTCCAACACCCCGTCACGGCTGCAGTGGAGAACCTGGTCAGTCAAGGCATCGTTGTGATCGCCGCTGCCGGCAACAATCCGTGGGCCCCCATACGACCACCTGCCTCGTCACCTGCGGCTATTACCGTGGGCGGACTCGACGACAAGAATACGCTGCGCCCAGATGACGCCGAGTTGTATCATTCTACCTTCGGCATCACCGAGCTGGGTGTCCAGAAGCCCGATCTCATCGCCCCTGCCATTTGGTTACCGGCCCCAATCCTTCCCGGAACGCCCACGCATCGCGAGGCTGCTGCGCTGTGTGCGTTGGATGCCATGGATGATGCCATGGTGGTGGACTGTGCGCCAAGACTGATACCGAGGACGTCGCTTCCGTTGGCCCTTGCCACGTCTCGGGACGTAGCCATCCTCCGTAACCGGATTGCCGAACGGCTTTCGGACCAGCTCATCGCATCATCGTACTATAAAATGGTGGACGGTACGTCATTCGCAGCCCCGATCGTCGCCTCCGTTGTGGCGCAGATCCTCTCTCTCGCCCCACACCTCGACCCTGGGTCTGTAAAAAGTATCCTCTGTTCAACAGCCGAACCATTACCCCATCATCCGCGTCTGCGTCAGGGAGCAGGCGTCCTCCATCAACGCAACGCCATAGCTGCCGCACGTCAAGCGCTAGCTACCGCGGCAGCATAATAGAGACGGGCACCGATTCCGTAATTTCGGCGCCTATGGTACGACTCCTCCAAATCTTCGCGGTTCTGGCTGCAACGGCATCCGTTGCCGTTGGGCAGATCTCGACAACACCGATTGATGGTCTTCGCACAAAAGATGTACGAGCTATCGCCCTCACCAACTGCACCGTTGTTCCGGAGCCGGGTGTGCGCATCGACTCTGCCGTCATCCTCGTGCGCAATGAACGTATCGTGGCAGTGGGCAAGCTTCTGTCCATCCCCAAGGGATATACCGAACGCAACATGGCAGGGGCGTGGCTGTACCCTGGCTTTGTTGATCCTTATGTGGACGTATCGGCACTCAATGGGAGTGGCAACAGTGGCCCAGACAAGCCATGGTGGGAAGACGAAGATCCGTCCACACCACCAGCAAAAGGTATCCGCCACTGGAATCAAGCTATTCATCCCGAGATGCGTACGGCTAGCATGGTGGCCGCTTCGGAAAAATCCGTGGAGCAGTTCCTGGCACAAGGCATCACGGCCGCTGCCGTACACCATCCCGATGGAATTCTCCGTGGAACGGCCGCTGCTGTCCTCATGCGGCCAGGCACCACCGACCGTACAGTGATTGCCGACAATGTCTACCATGGCATGTCCTTCAGAAAGGGTACGTCCAAGACTCCCTATCCTAGCTCGCAGATGGGCGCCATCGCCTTGCTCCGTCAGGCCTTCCTTGACGCTCGGTGGTATGACAAAGCCCGGGCTGTAGCGCAACGCAACCCAGGCATTACACCTCCCGAAGTCAATCAAGCACACGAAGCTCTTGCCGCAGCATTGGCAAGCAACATGCTATTCATCGGCGAAACCCAGGATGAACATGATATTCGCCGCTGGCAACGGATTTGCAGCGAGTCCTCCATTCCATTCGCCATCAAAGGAACCGGGCTGGAGTATCGCCGCCTAGCAGACGTCGCCGCGATGAAACCACGGTTGATTCTCCCTGTGGCGTTTCCTGATGCTCCTGACGTACGGGACCCCGCCGATGCCTATCGCATCCCACTTACCGATCTGATCCACTGGTATTGGGCAGCCGACAATGCGCGACTCCTTGATAGCGTTGGAGTTCCTTTTGCATTCACCAGCGATGGCCTGAAGGATCGCTCCTCCTTCCTGGCCAATGTACGGCTCTGCGTCCAGCGTGGCCTGGACACCACAAAAGCCCTTGCTGCCCTTACCACCGTGGCTGCCGACCTTGCCGGCGTGGCCGACCGTGTCGGCAAAATTGCTCCAGGCTTTTACGCGAATATCGTGGCCTCGTCGGGACCAATCTTTGCGCCCTCGTCCGACATTACGTCGACCTTTATCGCCGGACATGAACACGTCCTTGTCGACCCCGTAACCGTCGACATTCGTGGCTCGTGGACGTTGTCGTCGACGCTTTTCCCGTCGCCTGTGTCCATCACCATCGCCGGCTCGCCACGCTCACCCTCACCAACTGCCTTGGTGAAAGGGGCCTCGACACCAATAACGATGACACTTCGGGACACCCGCTTGACGCTGGCCATCACGACGGACTCTTCCCTGTCGTCGGGCGTAATTCGTGCCGTACTGCGGGCAGATAGTATCCTGATGACTGGGGCCTTTTCCACGGCCGATGGTCAGTCCGTACCCTTTGTCCTTCGCCGAGACTCCTCTTTCCGGGAGGCTGCCCCGGTGGCGCCTCGACCCATTGTCCGCAGGTCGCTTCCACGAACGCTTCCCTTGGGGCCATTTGGTCTTGACTCGTTGCCTGAACAAGAGTCCGTACTCATCACCAATGCAACGGTGTGGACAAGCACGGCTGCTGGAGTTCTGGAGAACACGGATGTACTGATGTCTGGCGGAGTCATCACGGCCATTGGCAAAGGCCTTTCTCAGACGGGCAGTGCAAGGAAGGTCATTGATGGTACCGGCAAACATGTCACTGCCGGCATCATTGACGAACACTCCCATATTGCCATCAGCCGGGGTGTAAACGAAGGCACACATGCAGTGACTACCGAAGTACGCATCGGCGACGTTCTTGACCCCGACGACGTCAACATCTACCGCCAGCTCGCTGGAGGTGTTACAAGCACGCATCTGCTGCATGGATCTGCCAATCCCATGGGTGGGCAACTACAATACATCAAACTCCGATGGGGAGCGGACGCAGAGGGCCTCAAATTCGAGAACGCCAAACCCACGGTCAAGTTTGCCTTGGGCGAAAATGTCAAGCAATCCAACTGGGGCGACCGATTCACCGTTCGGTATCCGCAAACGCGGATGGGCGTGGAGGAAATCATGCGCGATGGTTTCCGAGCGGCCCTCGAATACGAGGCCGATTTGAAGCGCACGGATTCCAAACAACTGCCACCACGTAGGGACCTCCAGATGGACGCTCTTCTGGAGATTGTGAAGGGGCAGCGCAACATCCACTGCCACAGTTACGTGCAGAGCGAAATTCTCATGCTGATGCGCCTCACGGAGGAATTCGGGTTCAAGGTGCATACGTTCACGCATATTCTGGAGGGCTACAAGATTGCCCGCGAGATGGCTCGTCATGGCGTTGGTGCCTCATCATTTGCCGACTGGTGGGCCTATAAGTTCGAAGTCTACGATGCCATTCCTGAGAACCCTGCCATCCTCCACGAGCAAGGTGTGAACGTCAGCATCAATTCAGATGATGCCGAGATGGCCCGGCGCCTCAATCAGGAAGCGGCAAAGAGTGTGCGCTATGGCGGCGTCTCGGAACGCGATGCTTGGAATTTTGTCACCATCAATGCCGCCAAACAAATGGACGCACAGAATCAGGTTGGCTCATTGGAAGAAGGAAAGGTGGCGGACGTCGTCGTGTGGAGTGGCAATCCGCTATCGAACATGTCGCGAGTAGAGCGCACATTCGTGGATGGTCGCGAGTATTTCTCACGTGAGACAGACGCGCGACTGCGCTCCAGGGACGCCGAGCTGCGCCGTTTCCTTGAACAGGCAGCCCTGACGGCAGCCGCCAACGGCGCCACCACTACTGGCCCCAGCAAGGGTCCACGACGGCTGTATCATTGCGACGACATCGAACACGAGGCCGTGCATTCACAGCATGGGCACGACTGATACCATGACGTCCATTCCGCTCCTCGACATGGCCGGCAACGCCATCGTGCATGACGTCCTCCGCGGCAAACCCCATGTGCGTTCATTCCTGCCTATTGCCCACGTCACAAGCGACGCTGCCGAGGCCCGATCCCGCCAAGGCGCGTCACGGCAGCGTCTGACGTCACTAGTGCAAGACAGCATGTCAGGGCTTACGCTAAGCTCTCAGCAGCAGCAGTCCCTACACGACCTCGCCTCACAGGAGTCGGTCGTTGCAATAACGGGACAACAGGTAGGACTGTTAGGGGGTCCGCTCTACACCATCCTGAAGATTGCAAGCACTGCAGCGGCGGCGCGCCAGGTCACGGAGAGTATCGGGCGTACGGTTGTTCCGATGTTCTGGCTTGAAGACAATGACCACGATGCAGCGGAGGCATCAAAGGCGAGTCTTCCGGCACCTGATGGCACGATGACGGATGTTCATGCTTGGGATGGAGAGCAGGATCGGATGCCAGTATGGCGGCGTTCTTTGTCGGCTACGGAACTCACCATCCTGGAACAAGCCCTTGCTTCGCTCACTGGACCATTCGCAGATGACTGCCGCCAGGACATGATGCAAGCCGCGAGGATCGGAAGTACGTGGGCTGATGTTTTCCTTAGCACGTTGGCTCCATATCTGGCGGCATGGGGTGTTCTGGTTGTTCGTGGAAGCACCGTCGTTCGAAGTGGCTTGCATCAACCTCTTGTGTTAGCGGATCTTGACGCTCCGGGGGCCGTCGAGGCAGAAATTGTGGCAACCACTGAACGGCTGAAGCTTGCTGGATATCCAGCTCAAGCATCACCTTCTACGTATCCATTTTTTGTTGAGATAGACGAGCGCCGCCATCGCCCTATACCAACGGGCGACGGCGATGTAATGGTTGGCGACCACCGCTACAGCCCATCTGAACTGCGCACATTGGCTGCTGCTCATCCAGAGCGATTTTCGCCGAATGTTCTTGTTCGGCCCATCGTCCAGGACGCTATTCTCCCTACGGTCCTGACCGTACTTGGGCCTGCTGAAATGGCCTATCACGCCCAACTTGCAGATGCGTACGCATTTTTTGCCGTACCCAGACCTGTTGTTGTATTACGACATATGGCAACCATCGTTGATGCCAAAACCCGGCGGCTCCTTGATAAATCCAATATGACGCCCTCTCAAGCCATGCGGCGTTGGGCGGACGTCGAGCGGGATGTCGTTGCGGCCCTTGGCGACGACGTCATCCCTACCATCGATCCAAGGCCCCTTCTCGAACCATGGCGAACGGCGGCGGCGCAAATCGATCAAACGCTTGATGGATCTGTTGGGGCAGCGGAAGCGGCCATCACCAAGGCACTCGAACAACTTGCTGGAAAAATGAAATCGGCGCTCAAACGTACCAATGGAGCGCGTTTGGAGCGTGCCCGCACGATTGCGTCCGTACTCTATCCGAACGATACGCTTCAGGAACGAATCCTGCCTCTCTTGTGGTTTCAGGCGCGGTGCGGTATCGACGGATTTCGTAGCATTGTAGAGTTCGTCTGCAACGGTGATCGTGCCTCTCACCACATTGTAGATGTGGAACCCTCGACCTCGGCCCCCACTTCCAACACGCAATAACCAGACGCCATGCAACGCCCCTACATTCTGGTGGTCGACGACAACCGCATTACTACGAAGCTCATGCTTCGGTACCTGGACGCAAATGGCTTCGAAGCCGATGATGCAGGCGACGGCATGGAATGCCTCGAAAAAGTTGCGGTGCGTAAACCCGATGCCATCATCTTGGACGTCATGATGCCGCGGCTCGATGGTTTCGAAACAGCGCGCGCATTAAAAGCCGACCCCAACACGGCCGGAATTCCCGTGGCTATCGTCACCGCTCTCAACGATATGGCTACCCAAATCCGCGCTGTGGAAGCTGGGGCCGATGACTTCCTGACCAAACCACTGGAAGAAAAACTGCTTGTGACCAAAGCCCGGATGCTTACCTCCCCATCCCTGTTTCGCCGCCGTATCGCCGAACTGCGATCCGCTTTGGAACAAGCTCTCGATGGCAACCTCGACGCCGCACGAAACGAACTAGAAAAGGACGACTCTTCGCAGCCGTGAATCCCACCATCGTTGTTGTAGGTGGGGGCATCGCTGGCCTTGTAGCCTCCACACTTCTCGCACGGAAAGGGGCCTCGGTTCATCTGTTCGAACAGGGTCCAACGGCGGGCGGCAAAATGAATCGTTTGCACCTCGACGGATGTACCTTCGATACTGGCCCGTCGCTTGTAACGATGCCCTTTGTGCTGGAAGAATTCTTCGCGGCTTCGGGTAGCTCCTTGGATGCCGAACTGGAGTTGATATCGGTAGATCCTGCATGCCACTATCGATGGTCGGACGGCACATCACTAACGCTCCCAAACTCCGTAGAGGGTGTCTGTGATGCCATTGCGACCATCAGCCCCCAGGACGGACGCGCCGCACGGCGGTACTTGAATCATGCTCGGGACGTCTACGAAGCAACCAAGGACGTCTTTATTTTCTCGCCCTTCCGCGGCCTGGCCGAGTTCTTTCGCCCACGAAACCTGTCCTTGCTCCCAAAACTCCCTCGGATGCGATTTACGTCTACCCTGCATTCGCTACACCGGGAGTATTTCCGCGACCAACGCATCATCCAGCTGTTCGATCGATTTGCCACGTATAATGGATCCTCGCCCTATCGGGCACCAGCTACGTTGATGGTCATTCCTTGGGTGGAAATCGGCTACGGAGCCTTCTATCCCAAAGGTGGGCTGTATTCGATTGCCGAAGCTATGATTCGTAGGGCCAAAGCCAACGGCGTAACGATACATCTCAACACGGCAGTAGAGCGCATTACCACACAGGGAAGGCGCGTTACCGGCGTCCAACTCACGAGCGGCCAGCACGTCCCTGCCGATCATGTCGTGTCGAATGTCGACGTCACGGTTACGGCCTCCATGCTTGGTGAAGGGCGTCGCAAAGCTCCGATTGACCCCTCGTGCAGTGGATTCGTGATCTCCGCATCGGTGGAAGCCAAGGACTTTGGTCTGGCCCACCATAACGTCTTGTTTTCCGATGACTACCACAGCGAGTTCGCTCGTATTGTAGACGAACGGGTTCCGGCCATGGAGCCAACAATCTACATTGCCCGAAGCTGCGCCTCGGATGCCTCGCAGGCTCCTTCGGGCAGCGAAAACTGGTTCGTGCTCGTCAATGCTCCTGCAACGGGTACCATGACCGGGATTCGCCAGTGGGACACCATTCGAGACCACTATGCGTCAACGATCCTCGGCGCCATGGAACGATATGGTGTACACCCACAGGTTCGTGCCATGCACGTCCGAACGCCTGATGACATGGCCAGGGACTGGGGTGCATGGGGAGGTTCTTTGTACGGGCCATCCTCGAACTCCATGTTTGCCGCCTTCTTGCGTCAGCAGCAGAGGTCGAAACGATTCGCCAATCTTTGGTATGTTGGCGGCAGTGCACACCCTGGTGGTGGCATACCGCTTGTGACCGTTTCGGGCATGCTGGCGGCGCAGCTTCTTGCCGACACTTTATAACACACCTTCCCTTCTTCGTATGCTCCGTCTTTCCCTTGCCATTGCACTATGCTGTGCCCTCGCAGCTGGATGTTCCGCCGTACGGAACATAACGAACACCCTAACGCAGCTATCCAATCTCCAATTCAAGCTGGGATCCGTAAACGGATTTCGTTTGGCGGGCGTGGACGTCAGCAAGGTTGCCGAACCTTCGCGCCTATCCATCGCCGACGGCCTTAGTCTAACCCAGGCGTTTTCACGCAAACAACTTCCCGCATCGTTTACCCTCAATGTAGAAGCGCGGAATCCCAATACCGGACAAAGTGGCACACGCCGGTCGGACGCCACGCTCAACGGTCTTGATTGGCGCATGTTGATTGATGACAAGCAGACCATTGCCGGCAACATTCAACAGCCAGTTTCGGTGCCTGGATCAGGTCAATCCACCATCATTCCCCTTGGTATGAATCTGGACCTCTATCAGTTCTTTGGCGAACGCGGCTATAACGACCTCTTGAACTTGGCATTGGCGATTGGCGGACAATCCGGCAACGCTGCACGACTTAAACTCGATGCTCAACCAACTGTTTCCACACCCTTTGGTCCCATGACGTATCCCGGACGATTGACGATCATTGATCGCGAGTTCAGAGGCTCGTAATGGACTACCTTATTCTGGCTCTCGGCGTCCTGCTGACCAGCTTATGCGAATACTTGATGGCATCGCTGGGTAGTATGTCGGTCAGTGTCATTACAGCTCTTGCCGATGAAGGATCATCCATCGGCCAGCGGCTAAAGCGTGTGGTTGACGAACCAGAGGAGGCCCGCCTGTCGGTCTCTCTGCTGGACGTCGTCCTGCTGGTTGCGGCCACCGTTGCCGCAACCTCCATTGCCCACACATACGGCTTTTCCGATCGTGTCACGATTGACATAGCAATCTTCGCTATAGGCGTCGTTCTGGCGAAGACACTAGCCGCAGTTGTCGGTGCGAGGTATGCCGACCAGCTATTACGTGGCACGGCACTCATGTTTTCTGTTGCCCAAGCCGTTGCGCGCCCACTTGTCGTCCTTCATCGATTGCTGATGCGCTTGACGCACAAGGACTCCCCCGAGGACGAAGCTCGTGAAGAGCTGGAGGCTTTGGTAGAAACGGCACGTGAGGAAGGGGCTTTGGACCCAGGAGAATACCGCATCATGACGAATATCATGCGCTTGAGCAGCATCGAAGTCAGCGACGTGATGACACCTCGCCTGGTTGTCTTCAGTATGCCCGAAACAGCGACCATTGCCGAAGCGATACGCCAACCCGAGCTCCAACAATACTCGCGATTCCCCGTGCATGAAAATGGCTCTTTGGACAACGTCAATGGTTACGTCATGACGAAAGACGTGCTTCGGGCAGCACTTGCCGGGCGCCACATGGTTGAACTTTCCAAGCTGAAACGCGACGTTCATTTTGTTCCTGAAAATGTCGCCCTCGACCAAGCTCTGGAACAGTTCCTGCAAAAACGTCAGCACCTCTTCATGGTTGTGGACGAATACGGTGGCGTGGAAGGCCTGCTGAGCATGGAAGACGTCATGGAGACCATGTTGGGCGCGGAAATCGTCGACGAGGCCGACCACGTCGTGGACCTACGTCAGCTGGCCAAACTTCGGCGCGATGCCCGTATCGCGGAACGGCGCAAGGACGCTGAATAATGGCTTCCCTGCGGCTCCTTCGATCGATTGCGTGGCTACGCGATATTTTTCGCATTGAAGGCCCCATCGACGAAGAAGGCGTGCTTCAGCTCGTGCGCAGCGACATCCAGTTCAAGGGTGCCAAGGCGTGGATCCTCGTAGCTGCAATCTTCATAGCATCGCTAGGTCTGAACACCAATTCCACTGCCGTCATCATTGGAGCAATGCTTATCTCTCCACTGATGGGGCCCATCGTTGGCATAGGCACGGCCTTGGGTATCTGGGATGTAGGCCTGCTGGCCAAGTCACTCCGAAACCTGAGCATTGCCGTAGGAATTTCGCTGGCTACGTCCACGATGTACTTCCTCATTACGCCATTGGGTGACGCACGATCGGAGCTGATAGCGCGTACGGCACCAACTCTTCTTGATGCCCTTATTGCCATCTTCGGTGGCCTTGCAGGCGGCATTGCCGCCATACGTCTGGATAAAAGCAACGTTGTTCCCGGGGTTGCCATCGCTACGGCCCTCATGCCGCCCTTGTGTACAGCTGGCTATGGGATTGCCCATGGCGACCCAACGTTCTTCTTGGGGGCATTCTATCTCTTCTTCATCAATGCTGTTTGCATCAGTGCAGCCATGTACTCCGTCGTGCGAGTGGCCGGCTTCCATAAGATATCGGTACTGGACCCTCATCGAGCCCGGCGCGTTCGGGCCATCGTTGGAACGGTCGTCGTCCTTACTCTGATACCGAGCGTCATCATCGGCTATCGGATCGTGCGGGAGAACATTTTCGATCAACGAGTTCTGCAACTCACAACCAGTATCCGATCGGCATTCCCTGCGTCAAGCGTTCTGGTGACTGCTCAAGAGTTCCACCACGACTCTTCCTTGCTGGAGCTAACCGTGATTGGCGAAACCATGGACAGTGCGGGGCTTGCTCGGGTTGAAACGCTTCGTCGCTCCGTGGGCCTTCATGAGACACGCATCCGCGTGCGCCAAAGTGGTGATGCGTTAACTCTGGGCCAGCACGCCGTGCTTCCTGGCGCGAGATTGCTGGACCTGTACTCGACGGCCGAACAGGCGTTGGCCCAACGAACGCGCGAGGCAGATTCGTTGCGAACGCTACTCCGTGGAACTGTTCGGTATACATCGATGGCTCCGCAGTTAATGCGTGAAGCCGCCACGCTGTTTCCTGCGTTGGAGTCAATGACGATCAGCCCCAATACGGTTCGCATTGGGCGCACGGGTACGATGGACACTACAATGGTCATCACTGCCACGTGGGCACATCGCGGCAGTGCCCAACCAGCTGACGTCGAAGCATGGCTTCGCGCCCGGCTGAATGACTCAACAATTGTTCTGCGCTAGAAGATGCGAACAGTTCCGCCTCCATGGTAGGAATGGACGTCCGGAAGGTACATGGCATCGGCACCAATGGGTCCCAGGCTGAAGCGTCCCTTGGTGACGGCACGAGCGGAGTAGTAGTAGGTCCTAGGCTTGGGTTCAGCCGTTACGAACAGGTTCATTCGATCGTCGCGGTAATCATAATAGCGGGCAGTGCCAGGATCTTTCACCCAAGAGATCCCGTCGCGTCCGCCAATCCTTGGGTTCTCCAGTTCAAGGCCGGCGGGGAGTACGTCGCTGATCACGACATCCCGAATCACACTACGATCGTTGGTTTGCATCGTAACGGCAATGACGACAAGATCATTCTGCTTGAAGGTAAGCGCCGTGATTGGCTTCCCGTCGGCCGTGAAGAACGATCGTCGCACCACCAAGGAACGATCCTCACGTTTACCGTCATCGGTTGCCTTGATACCTTCGGCGGACCAAGCATAGTACATCGTTCCTTGTTCGCTCTTTACGCGTACGATGCTGCCTGGAGCGACATCGATGCCGAGAGGTTCGCCTGACGTCGTTGCTACAACCTTCCCATTTACACTGATCGTGGCCTTGCCGCCCGAACGCACTGCACGACGCGCCAACCGGCCCAACGCTAGAATGGCAAAGGCATTCTCTTGTGTCGTATACGTCGATCGCCCTTGCATCATGGTGCCCAGGCGTTGCGCCAAGGCCCCCGTCCTACCATCGTCCGGTGAAGCAATGGCAAGGGCATACAATGCAAGCCCGACGTCCCGTATCGGCGAGGCATACGACTCGGACCCATACGGCACGTCTTCTGCTGCAGCAACGGTCTGTGGTGCAATGGCAGTAAAACTCCGGCTGTCTCCAAGCAACTGATACGTACTTGCAAGAAGCATGCGACTGTCATAGCCGAGATCACTCTTCCGGTTCTTGTACTGATTCATGGTGGCAACATCCTGACGTCCAGCAACGGCTAGGACCAGCAAGGAGTAGAAGATTGTTCGAGACGGACGTCGCTTGATCTCGTATACACCATCTGGCTTACGAACGGAGTAGTCCTCCAGCTCGGGCTTTCGAACCGATCGCTCCAGGAACAGCAGGAGTTTGTCCAGCACTTTTCGCTGAACGTCAAAACCAGCACGATCGGCCTCGACAAGGAAATGGGCAGCGTATGCTGACGTCCACTCGTGCGTCGTCGATGAGCCTGGCCACGTGGACAGGCCACCGGACCACGTTTGCATTGACTCCACCTTGCGAATCGCTTCCTGAACATTGCGCACGGGGTCGGACGTCTGGCCGTTGTTTTTCCCTCCCCACGCTTTGACGAGATCGGCATAATAAAGCTGCGGGAACGCCTTCGACACTGTTTGTTCAAGGCATCCGTGGGGATAACCGAGAAGGTCGCGGAGATTGGCCATGATGTGTGGCGCGGGGAAATTCGACACGAGGAGCCGCGCCGAGGCAGCCCCAGGGATAAACCCATCGCCGACCTTCATATCGGCGTGGGAGCCCTTTACCACGGAACCACTGCCGCTGACCTCCGTTAGCGGCGTCGTGGGCCGCACGGAACATTCCGTTCGTTGGCGTGATGTCTCGGCTCCACCCTTCACCGTTGCCGTGACCACGGCAATACCCACGGAACGTCGCGCAGCAAGAACAAACTCTGCCATTGCTTCGGAATTCGGTGCTACGGTAACAGTTCGTTCCAACGTCCCGACGCCGTCGATTGGGCCTTCGAGTAAGAGCGTTGCAGTAAGCGTGGATTGTTTGGACGTCGTATTAGCCAACATGACGGGAACCCGCACTGTATCTCCAGGTGCCAGAACGCGCGGTAAGGAGGCATTCACGACAAGTGGATCGGCTATGGTCATTGGCTGTTCTGCTTTACCAAATGAAGCGTCCTTCCACGCCACGGCCATAATGCGTACCTCGCCCGCAAAGCTGGGGAGGTCCACAGTGAGTGTTGCCGTTCCGTTGGCTGCTCGCACGATACCGCTCCAGGCAGCAAGTAGGTCGCTACGTCGCGCCTTGAAAGGATTCAAACGCATGCCATAGTCGCTGCCATCATCACCTGCCCCATACGAGCGACGTCCCATGGTCAGCTCGGGATAGAGATATGGATACATGTCGAATGACTCTACCTGCAAGGCACGTTTCCGGTAGAAGTGCTTCCATGGATCTGGCGTTGCTTGGTTGCGAATCTGGAGAATACCCTCATCAACCACGGCAATCGTTACATGTGCCCCCGGCGTCGTCTTCACAGTGATTGTCTGTCTCTTGCCAGACCGCGACGACGATGCGGCCGAGATCGAAACGGGAAGTTTGGTAGCAGGGCGCTCCACGGACAGTGGTTGATAGCCATGGGCTACGGTCAGCGGCATGTCGCTGCCGGCATGCGGCTTGATTAACGTTGCTGCAATGTATACGTTGGGCGTCCAGGAGTCCTTAACACTCAACGTCATTGATGCCGAACGTTGGTTCGTCGTCAACACATGATGTTCCAACACGCCGTCTCGCTCTACCGTAACCAGCATCTTTCCTGAGAAGGGGGCCTTGAACAACACGGTGGCCTGCTCTCCGGGCTGATAGGTGTCCTTGTCCAGCGTAATGTCGATGAGTCCTTCCGTGTTGACATCGAACGCCGACGATTGTACATCGCCCCAACCGTAGGCATACCACGTGTAGGCTACATAGCTTTGTGCGCCTGGTGGCGATATGCGCACTTGATACTCCCCCGACGTGTGCGGCTTCCATGTGAATCGTGTTTGAAGGCCTGAGATCATCATACGCTCTTCCGTGAGCACATGCTCGCGTTCCTGCGATATCCAACGATATGTGCCATCACCCGTGCGCTCCATGATGCTGTGATGATCGACCTTCACAAGCCGAACAATCGCCTCGGCGGAGGTGACACTACCGTCGAGATTACATGCCACAAGAGGAACGGCCGTAGGTTGATTCGTGGCCACGTAGCGGTCCGACGCCTTCAATCCAAACATTGCCATCTGCGTACGCATTGGGCGCGTTTCCGTGCGATAGACTGGGCGCCCAGTCTCGTCAAGAACAGCCAGGAACATGGTTGCCTTGAGGAGGCCCACATTGGTGAGTGACGAATCCGCTATGAATTGTTCATTCGCAGTTCCATTCTGGGTAAGCGTTCCAGTGCGGCGTACATCGCGGCGTATGGACCCTAATGTGTGCTTGACGTCGAACGTAAATCCTGGATGCTGCTTGGGCTGAAAGCGCTCGCTCGCCAAAACAGATTGCAGCTCGTACGAACGCCCCGACGCCGGTGGACCGAAGAAATACGACGCAGATATTCCGACGGAATATGGCATGCCAGGCTGAAGGACATCCGTGGATACAACTTGCGAGACGCGGAGCCGATCGGGAAGAAACTCCTCGACCGCAATGTCATAGGATGCCAGCAAGGCCGATCCAGCGCCGTACACTTCGGCCAACCATCGGCCAGTAAGGGCGGCTTCAGGGAGCGTAACGTCGATCGTAGCTGATCCTTGAGCGTCAAGATTGGACTTCAGGGAACGGTACTCAGTACCGTTCGACTGCACAATGCGAAGACGCACGGGCTGATCTGCAATCGGTTTCCACTGCCGATCCCGCACGATCGTGGCAATGTGCATGGTCTCACCTGGTCGATAAATCGACCGGTCTCCATAGAGATAGGCCTGTAAACCCGACGCATGTTCGACCATACCGCCCGTCTCAAACCGTGATTGATCGACACGCGTATCGCGTGGTAACAGGAAGGTAAAGTCCTCGCCATACCGCGCCGTAATCATGCCAATGGAAAACGTCCCCAGACGCTCCTTAAGGTCATCCAACCGCACAATGCCGTCGCTCCCCGTTACCACCGTCTCGATCAATTGGTTGTTCGTTGAATGGATCCCTATCTCGACTCCCTGCATAGGAGATACGTCAGCAATCGAGTTGGCGAAGACGGTTAGATCATTAAGACCCTGTTTAACAATCAACCCGACATCACTGACGGCCACAATGCGGGACTGTTGAATCCACTGTCTGTCCGTACTCTCCACTCGGACCACGTACATGCCCTTGTGCCGGACATGTTGTTGAACGTCGAAGTTCAGCAGGGCAACACCACCAGCGGTAGCTCCCAGATCCTTTGAAGCCATTTCACGCGTGTGGACGGTGTCGCCAAAATGCTCCATTTCCATCCAGCCGAAGTTGTATCCAGCATTTCCCTCGCCATCATCCCACGAATAGCGTCGAGCCTCCCGAAGGAAATGCTGGATGTTGTTTTCGTAGATGCGAAAGACCGTAACCTTTACGTGCGGGACATTTACCAGCTTGATACCAAGGAGACGCGAGCCACGTGCACTCAAATACATCGCCTTGCTTGTTGTGAAGACAACTGCAGGCTCCAGTGGCGAGAACTGGATGGAGGTTCGCACCTCCTCTTCGAGGGTACCCCCAAGTAGTCCCCGAAGGGACTGCGTCAGGCGAACCGTATAGTCCGTACCTGGCTGGAACATTCCACGGATGGCAAGACCTGTAGGGGTCACATCGACACTTGTGACAACGTTGGGCTCAACAACGACGCCACCAGCAACGGTGGAAGGATCAATCGCCTGGCTTGTGGCTATTTCAATGGTTCCCGACGTGCCATCCCATTGTGGCTCAATGGCGCTCACCGACATGGATGTTCGGAGCGGCAGCGAAACAACCGTCGAGAGCTCCGTTGTGGTGGCAGGGCCCCCTTCCATCATGGGTAGTCCTTTGGCAATGGTAAGGGTAACGGCTGAAGCATCCATGGCGTCAAGTTTGTCCGCAGCGAGGATGACAACGCATCCTCCCCCTGTTGCTGCTTGTTCCACCGAGAAGGGAATGTTGGCACCATTTCTCCGAACGGCAAGGCGCGGCCCTACTTCGGCAATGGACACAGGATAGGTGCATTCCAGAAGAATGCGTGCCTCTATTGCAGCCGTTGCGGCGTTCCGGGTCCATTGAGCATGGCTGCGGGCAATGGACTGCCATGGCGTATGAAAGGCAAAGGCGCGCGATGTTGGCATGGCAACAGGGTTGGGAGCGTTACGCACGATGGCATCGTTCAACTCGGCAGCATATTGAGTTCCAGGCGCAAACCCTGTTCCTGGAGAAAAGACCAGTTGTCGCGTGCTCAGCCACTTGAATCGGCCACGGACCGCGGGCGTGAACCGTACGAATGTTGTGGTATCCCACTCGTTGACGAGAGAGTCCGGTACCATGTCTGTGGCGAACGTGAACATTAGGTTCTGCTGCAGCTGGATTTCAGCTCCAAAATTCACGTCAACATCAGGTTCGCTCACTCCTACGCAAGAGGCCACAAGGATTATTAGGGCCAGAACAACTCCACCAACACAACAGCGCATACAGGGATACCCCAGGTTTGATTTCGGCGCAATATAGTGGGTGGCATGGCGGAATTGTTCCCGAAATGTAGGCAAGCCCCCCCCTCCTGGGGCTACGGCTGATGCCGTACAATGGTTCGGAGATTCACGAACTCCATCATGCCAGCATGGCCAAGCTCGCGTCCATATCCCGACATGCCAACACCCCCGAAAGGTAGGCGAGGATCACTACGCACGAAAGTGTTGACAAAGACCATTCCCGAACGGATACGACCAGCCACATGGTGAGCCCGCGTTGTATTGGACGAAAAGACCGCTGCACCAAGGCCATAGACGGAGGCGTTGGCAAGAGCTATGGCATGATCATCCGAAACAGCACGAGTGAGGCAGGCAACAGGTCCAAATAGCTCGTCATCAAAGGCAACAGTACCCGGTTGCGCCTCCAGGATGCCAGGCTCGACGAAATATCCAGTTGATGGCAACGACTGTCCGCCCCCGTGATAGCATGCACCAGCCTCAATGGACTCGGCAACCTGGCGCCGTAGCTGGTCGCGAAGGTCCGGTCGGGCTATGGGGCCAAGTGTCGTAGCTGGATGTTGTGGATCGCCCACAACGTGTTGGGCTACAACGTTTTTGGCGCGTTCGAGGAAAGCATCATAGAGGCTATCGGCTACAATCCAACGTTTTGCGGCCACGCAGCTTTGGCCAGTATTGACCATCCTGCCTGCCACACAGGCCTCGACGGCAGCATCTATGTTGGCATCATCGAGAACAAGGTAGGGATCGCTTCCTCCCAACTCCAATACCGTCTTTTTTACCGCTCTTCCAGCGTGTTCTGCTACGATAGCTCCGGCCTTGGTGCTGCCCGTAAACGTCACAGCATGAACATGATGCGATGCGATGGCTGATGCAATGTGTTCGACGTCAATCATCAATGGCTGCACGACACCGTCCGGTATGCCAGCCATTCTACAAATTTCCACTGCCGCCAATGCACTTCCCCACGTTGTTGGGGCATGTTTCAAAAGGACGCTATTACCAGCAGCAAGTGCTGGCACGGCAAAACGAAAGAACTGCCAGAATGGAAAGTTCCACGGCATGATACACAAGATGGTGCCCAACGGTGCGGCTAGAACGTGCCCAGAGGCAAATCCAGCGTCAACAGGCACAGCAGCAAAGAGGCGGTGAGCATGCTCAACAACATAGTGGCAAACCGAAGCACACTTGCGGACTTCCGCTCGAGCCTGTTCGATTGGCTTGCCCATCTCTGATGTAATCATGGCTGCGGAACTCTGCAGTAGGTCATCGCGCAAGAGCAGTGATCCCAACTGGTCCAATATCCTTACACGCTCATCCAAGGGTGTATTCGCCCACTGACGACCTGCATCTGCAGATTCTGAAAGACGGTGCGAACACTCCTCCCCGGAAATGGCAGGATATCTACCGACAATCTCTTCCGTCGCAGGGTTCGTGGAGACAAACATATTCAGCGTCTTTCGTTGTTGTTTTCTTCTACAAAAATGCAGCCACGCGAATGAACCAACGGTATGGCGTAGTTGCGAACCTCGCTCGTCAACGTGCTAGCCAATCAACCTCACGTATTCGCTTCAAATCACTCATCGTACATCGTCGGTGCATGCTCCCACGAACGTTGAAGTACATACATGACTGCCCATTACGCTGCAGAAATAGTCCGTCTTCGTTTGCTACCAAATGTTGCCGCCCTCATTGCAACAATTGTTGCAGCGATAATGCCATTCAAGCTTCTTGGCCAGGAAGATCCATGTATACGTTCCGTGAAGCCTATCACGTCACATCCAGATAGGCCATATCCACGGGGTGACACTGCCATGGCAATCTTCGACTGGAGATCCAACGAATGGCCCGTGTTCGTTGGATGGTCACCGAGCAGATTCGTTACCGATACCGTTCGCTCCATTCCATCGCCTCACAGCCCTATGGCGTCAGTGTACGGCGCACTTGTTGACGACAATCGGTTCATGGATCCTGAGTTGGGATGGGAACTCCTGATTGCGGAGAACGGACTAAACATTGACCCACGGTTATTTGGAGACTCGCCCCCAAGTTATCTGTTCACCAACAAGTATGACGGGCGCCTCCGCGCTCTGAATTATTCCTTTCCACGACACAACGTAACGAGTGTCCGTTGGGAGATTTCCAGCGGTTCACGTTCTTTGAATGCCATTTTTGACCCGCTTTCAATTCCTGCTGTTGACTCGAACCTTTGGACGGGGACGATCATGTCGTTTCAGAGGAGACTTCCGCAACCACTGCCTTCGACGAAACCATCATGGTTCATCTGGGATTTTACTGCACTGTACGACCCCTGTACATGTCAGCGTGACGAAAGGGACAACCTATTCGTATCGTTAAGTGTCATCACGGAACGAGATACGGTTGTCGGTGGACAATCTGGCATTGTGTCGCGAAGCTACTTCGCCATGGAAGTCGGCAGCAGACAGCCAGGGCGCGACCGCTCGACCGTACCAGCAAATTCTTCACTTATTCCGGCTTATGATGTTCCATTGGGAACGTGGACGCTTCTATCGAACCCTGTCGTAGCATTATCCTCGTTCAGTAGACCATCGTCCACGTCGCCGCGGCAGAACGTTATGGTAACTGCGATGCTTGACGAGCCACTTGTTCAGACAATCAACTACCATGTTTTTGAGGAGGATCCACAAACTCCGAATCGGCTGGTATACATTATTCCGATCTATGGCAACATCGAATCAACGTCGAGGCTGGTGCGCCTGAACGACACACTCTTTATGTCGGAAGAAGTGGATGCATTATGCGCAACAGCCGAACCTGTCCATATGGAGTTTATCGCGAATGGCGGCTATGAAATTGGCCCCTTGCGCGTCATGTTGGCACCAACACTACGCCCCCGCGACGGTACTGGCAACGTATCAACTACAAGTCCTTGGCTTTCATTCTCTACTCGTACAAGACTTGTGCGGTCAATTCAACCATCGACAACCTGCAACGGCATTCGTCAGGCAACGACCGAGGAAATTGCCCATGCCTGCGAGAAAGCGCTTCACCCCCACTGGTCCGTCCGTCGCGGGCCAGCTATGCTGCCCATCATGGATACGGTCGCGAGCGTCAGTAGTCCAACCATAGCTGTTTCACGACCAGCCACAAATAGAGCCGATATAAACGTCACCATGGAGCCAGGAGATATTATCACGAATATCACTGTCGTCAACATCATGGGACAAGTGGAGCACCTTGTTCCCCAATTTCACGTCAACAGTTTCGACACCCGAATATCATTTAATTTCGACACGCTGTCTTCGGGAATCTACTTTATCCATGTACAAACACTGCGTTCCCGCGTTGTGGAGCGCATTATTGTCCAGCACGGATAAAAAACGTTCCCCTGTAGCTGAAGCAGACGTCCCATTGGCCGCGGCGCGATCCTCTACCGCATCAATTCAGTACGAATAATCTCACCGTCGTGTCCAAGGATTACGATACCGAATGGGCGCACATGGGCGAAACGTCGCGCAGCTTCTGCGATCACGGCATCGTCCGTCATGCCAGTGACCATCGTAGTGCCGACGATACGACCAAGAACATCAACGGCCATTACCGCAATCGGCTGATTGCCCCAAACAATTAACCTTCGTGGCTTCGTACAGATTTGCTCGACCAGCACCACAGCTCCGTCTTCCTGACGAATTCGGCGGACGACGGTTGCCCCGGCCCCTTCCCAATCGAATGGATTACGAAGCGAGAATCGAACGGGAATTACTGTTGCTGTGTCCAACAATACCAAGCACTTCAAGACGGCAAGCGTGTCGCCCCCTATCCACCGACCACGCAGTTTCCAAACTGATCGGTCGGGGTCTGCAATTCGCATACTCTCGACGCCTGGGCCACGCGTCCAGCTGCTATCGGATGGCCACGGTGCAAGCGCTGAATTGTCGAAAGCCACCTCGCACTCCCATTGTTCGATGCGGCCACGGATATTCGTGCGGACGTCTTTGATTACGATGGGTAGTTCAACGACCAATCCCGTGGATGATTCAACAGTCGGAATTGCTACGGTTGTCTCGACGAACAATGAACGCACAACACGCACGACCATGACCGTGCCGCAAGGCCCGTCTGTTTCCAGGACGATATCGGTTGAGTCGTCGGCAGGGTCGGCAGAGGCAAGGACCTGAACTTCGACGCCAGCACCTGGCTGGATGGTTGTGGGAAGAGCCAGGTTGATGGCATAACCAGGGCGTGTGGTCCGAGCGGTCCGTAGGGTGATGGGTGCCGTTCCGGTGTTCTCAACGCGGAACACTGCTTGCTCGGGTTCTTCTGGCAACACGATTCGCGACGGAACTGCCACGGCAACACTGCGTCTTTCGCCACGAATCACGATCGTAACGGTATCCATGCACGGTTGTACTACGGCGGTCAATTCAGCCATGACAACGCCGTCGGCCGTTGGCTGCCATCGGATAACTACGGATCTGTTCGTGTGCCGGACCACGCTGAAAGGGGCTTGGGCCCACGTTGTATCCAATGCCACGATTGAAGGGACGGCGGCATCGAAGACCTCTACGACTGATTCCTGTACCGTATCACCGCAGGCAACAACCAAGGGCAGGGCGATGGTATCCGGAACGCGCCAGGATGGACGCAACACATCCCATTGTACAAGCGCGGTGACATCGCCTACGCAGGCATCCGTCTGCAGTGTCAGCAATGCTGTATATGACCCGGTTTGGCCAACACGAATACTCACCGGAACGACGACGGAATCTCCTGCCGGCACAACGCTTGGAATAGCTGGCAATCGGAAGACAGAGTCAGCAACTACGACACCACGAATCGTCAGTGGGTCGGCTCCAACGTTGCGTATCACCACAGCGGTATCCACGGCGTTTACGCAGGAAAGGGTACCCAACCGAAGGGTGTCGACAACAACGGTGGTGCGGACGTCTACCGATATCCGCATGGTATCGGATGCCGAGCAACCCAAGGTATCGGTGACGGTGACGATGATGGTAGTGTCCTGGTTGACGCCCACTTGGAGCGTCCGGACACCTGGTGCTGGTATTGGTCCTTGAAGGCTGGACCACACGACGGTCGGGGCCCCACTGCCACCTTCCACGATGGCGTCGATGGCGAGATTCTGGCGCAGGCATAGGGTGGTATCATTGGGCAAACGGACGACCAGAGGCTTGGCAGGCAACGCGTCAGGGAGGACGACGGCGTTATAGATCAAGGCGCCTGGGGCTCCATCGGTGGCACCATGGCGTCCTGACGATGATGGCCGCGTCCTGTTCCCTCCTGTGCGCCCCCCATCCAACCGATGCACGATACCGGACGGAACAAACCGTTGCTGTGCATAGGCGATACGGCCACCGCCGCCACCGCCGCCAGGGCCATGCAAGCCGCTTACGGCTACTTGGCCGCCATCTCCACCGCGAACATCCAGAGTGTAGGGTCCACGTACGGAACCAACATCAAGGACGATGGAACCGCCAGCACCGCCACCACCGCCGCCATCATTACGGCATGGCAAGGCTGTGGCACCAAGGGCGGACACAACGTAACCATTACCCTCGAAGCGTCCGGCACGAATGTAGATTGCGCCACCGCCGTTTCCGCCGGCCGAGCCTTCACCATCATTCTGGTGAGCACCACCACCGCCACCACCTGGCAACAGAAGCACGCCACTTGCTGGATCGGAGAGGGCAAATCCGCCTTGTCCTTGAGAAGTACGCTGCGTCCCACAACCTTCCCATTGATATCCGCCAACGCCACCAGCCCCACCATTTGCGCCGCCGCCGCCGCCACCGTTATGCGTGGTACCGCCACCGCCACCATTACCCCAAGGTGCGCGCGCCGCATTGCGTGCAGGATCGAGCGGAAAAATTCCAGATCCCTTTTCGCCGGCACTTCTCTGCCGGTAGTCAACAAACGTGGCCTGGTTCCCGCAGGCGCCAACGCCGTTCAACGAAACGCGACCACCGGAGAATCCCATACCATCCACCGTTACTGGTGCTTCCAAGCGCATGCCACCGCGCACGATGACGGCCAGGATGCCCCCCGTCGAACCATTCCACGGCTGGCACGTCAAGGGTGAACGAACGACAGCAGAATCGTAAACGGGCACGGTAACGGCCTGGAGGATTCTATCGGTACGAAAGCCACGCCGCACGGGGGCATTCAGGACAAGTCGCTGCCCGCGGACGGCGGTGACGGTTACCAATTCGAATTGACCTGCAAGGCCCGCATCAGCTATCGAGCCATCACTATCATCGACGGCCGAACCTTCCATTTGAACAAGCAGCAAACGAGCGCCTTCCTGTACGGCCAAAGGGCGGTCCAGATCGATCGACTGTTCGCACGTCCTGTTGATGGCAGAAACGCGGGCATAGGTATTCACCACGCCACCAATGACGATCTGTGCCCGTACCGAGGGGGCCAATAGGTGGACCAAAACAAGGGTCGCACAAAGTCGTATGATGGAAATGCTCATAGGATGATGCAATTTCGCCAACCATTCTTGACCACCAGCAGCTTTTTATGGACGTCCTCTTCACTGCCGAAGGGCTTGTGGCCCTCCTCACGCTCACCATCCTGGAAGTTGTTCTTGGCATCGACAACCTCATCTTCGTAGGCATCCTGGCAGGCAAGCTCCCTGCGGACAAGCAGGAGCGTGCCCGCACGATTGGCCTTTTGGGTGCCCTCATCATGCGGGTTGTCTTCTTGATGCTTGCATCGTGGATTGCCCAATTGCAAGACAGCCTCTTTTCCATCCCGGCCATTCTGGGCATGGACGCCCCATTTGGCGTTTCGGGCCGCGACCTCATCATGTTCGGCGGCGGCATGTTCCTCCTGTACAAGGCAACAACGGAACTCCACGACAAACTTGAAGGGGGCCCTGAAACCACGGGGGGCACCAAGGCAGCTACCTTTGGGGCTGTTGTGAGCCAAATCATTGCATTGGATCTGGTCTTCAGCATCGACAGCGTGATCACGGCAATCGGGTTAAGCCAGGACATGACGATCATGGTCATTGCCGTGGTCGCGTCCATGATCGTCATGAAGGTCTCTGCCAAGAGCATTACCAACTTCATAGCAAAGCATCCAACCATCAAAATTCTTGCTCTGGCATTTCTCCTCATGGTTGGGCTTGTGCTTGTGGCCGAAGGCTTCCATGCACATGTTCCCAAAGGATACGTCTACTTTGCCATGGCCTTCAGCGTTACGGTCGAGTTGCTCAATCTCCGGTATCGGTCCAAACTCTCCGCCGGAGTCGTCCAGTTGAAGAATCGCATGCCCGAAGGCCCTTAACGGACTTTGTTCGGAGTTTTTTTTTCAGGCACTGAAAAGACTCGTCGGACGTCACTCGCCGCGATTATATTCGTACCTGCAACTATTATCTGTGAAGTGGACGTCCAATGGCCAAGAGTGCTGCTCCGAATGTCGATGCCTCAAACATGCATGAAGTCCTCTATGCATTCCCCGACCACATCAAAGAGGCTGTGTCCATCGGCGAATCGGCGCTGTTATGGAGGCGTCAGGCAACATCCAACCGGTACGTTATCTTCGGCCTTGGTGGATCTGCGATTGGCGGCGACCTCCTTCGCAGCTTTGCTGCGGCAACACCGGGCGCCGATCATCTCAACATCTCCGTCGTTCGTGGCTACACAGCACCGGGCTGGCTGGATTCTGACACAAACGTGGTGTATTCCAGCTACAGCGGCGATACTGAAGAAACGCTTGCAGCCTTCGAGGAGGCCCGTAAGAAAACGGATCGCGGCATAGCCATCACTACGGGTGGCCAACTGGGCAAGAAGGCTATTACGCATGGCCTTCCAATCATCAACATCCCACCAGGCTTCCAGCCCAGATGCGCCCTGGCGTACAGTTTCTTCCCGTTGCTGACCATCATGGGCCGAAGCAATGCCTTTGATTCGAAGGCAACACGGCTTGTTTCGAAAGGCCTCAAGGAGCTAGCTGCCTCCCTTGGCGAGCTTCGGGACCTCTACGCCGCCAAAAACGCAAAGAACCCTGCGTACGCCCTTGCCAAGAAACTTCAGGGCACCATTCCTGTGCTATACTCAGCGAATGAACGAATGGATGCCGTTGCCATGCGTTGGCGCGGCCAGATTCAGGAAAATGCCAAGCAGATGGCCTTCAGCCATGTCCTGCCCGAAATGAATCACAATGAAATCAACGGTTGGCACCATCCTGAACCACTGACGAAACAGGCTTCGGTTCTCCTCCTTCGCGATAGCGATGATCATCCACGCGTCAAACTCCGTTTTGATGCCCTCGAAGAGATCGTCAAGAAGAGCGTTGGTAGCGTGACCACCATTGAAGGAACTGGTACGACCCTCTTGGCACGCATGATGACTGCCATCTACCTTGGTGACTGGACGAGTTATCACCTCGCCCTCCTCAACGGCGTCGATCCAACACCCGTTCCCGTGATCCAGACGCTCAAGGCCCGCCTTGCCAAGGCCAAATAAATCCGTAAACCATACCGACTTCCACCAAAGGCCACGGTTCTCGTGGCCTTTGTTCTAGGATTTTCCACACGGACTTCGTAGCTTTGTAGTCCCTGAAAATTCATCATCCGGAGGCTCGTATGGCAACGGCTGCAACGTCTACAGAGACCAAGCGTCCGAAGCGCAAGGCAAAGTACATCACGCTCTACTCTCCATTCCTTATGAAGGAGACAAAACACGAGCTGATCGGCGAGCCAATGGAAACGGAGAATGGTCTTCAGCAATGGGCTCGGTGCAGCATCAGCCACCACTCCCAGTTGATCAAGCTGGAAGCGTTGATGCAGGCAGCAGCGGAGAAGTCCCCATCGGCCATCCGCCTGTCGCGCGAAGACTCGAAGGACTATTCGCCCCGGGCTGAGTATCAGGTTGGCGACGTGATCTACCACAAGTCGTGGGACGATGTTGGCATCGTACGATCGAAGGAAGTCATGTCGAACGGCCGCGCATCGTTGGTCGTCCATTTTGAAAAGAACAAGGAAAAACGTCTCGTCGAGAACGTTAAATAAGTCCAACCCCAATTTATCGAGGATCTCCTGTGATCGGAGTTACCATCCAGAGCAACGAGTCAATCGACCGCGCACTTCGCCGCTTCAAAAAGAAGTATGAGCGTTCCGGTGTGCTTCGTGAATTCAAGAAGCGTGCCTTCTATACGAAGCCTTCTGTGGAACGTCGGATGTCGCGTTTGAAGGCCGCTCGTCGCCAGCATCGCGCCCAGATGGAACAGGAGTAGTCCTCCGCCAGACGAGGTAGCCAACCAAAGGCGTTGCCGTTTCCGGCAACGCCTTTTTGTGCTTTCATGGAAGCGTGCCCCCGCAAGGGCAATGTCAATGGCTAGGTCCCCAATCGACGAACTTCTTCGGCATCGCTGAAGTGAAGGCGATCGTCGCCGATGATCTGTTCCTGTTCATGCCCTTTGCCGGCAATCAGAACGATGTCACCAGCTGCGGCGGAGGAGATGGCAACAGCGATGGCCCGTCGGCGGTCTATTTCAACGGCGACGCGGTTGGCAAGCTCTTCGGGCACGCCATCGGCGATGTCGGCAATGATGGCATGCGGTGGTTCGTGGCGAGGATTGTCGCTGGTAAGGATGACGGCGTCAGCCAATGACGCTGCAATCCTGCCCATGTGGGGGCGTTTGGCAGCGTCACGATTGCCACCGCAGCCAAACACCACGGTCAGCCGTCCGTCGGCTGGCAGAACATCCCTCAGGACGGAAATTGCCTGTTGGAGGGCATCCGGAGTATGGGCATAGTCCACCACGGCCGTGGCACCCGAGCGGAGGCTGAAGCGCTCCATGCGGCCGGGAGGGGCCTTAATATGGCGCATGATATCTACTAAGCGCGCTTCGGGGACGGCCTCTTGCAAGGCCATGGTGGCGCAGAGGGCCGCATTGGTGACGTTGAAGCGCCCCAGGAGGGGGGTCCGGAAGTCTACAACGTGTGGAATGCCTCCGCGTTTTGCTGGAGGCAACACGAGCGAAAACCGTGCCCCCGAAGCGTCCAACCGAACGTCGTCGATCTGAATGGTGGCATCGTCGGAGACGCCAACGCCAACGGTCCTTCGGGACCGGCTTTCACGTCGCATCGTGGGAGCCCAGGGATCATCGTCATTAACCACGACAACGCCGTCAGCCGGGACCATCGCGAAGAGCCTCGCCTTGGCGGCGGCATAGTTCTCCATGGTACCGTGATAGTCAAGATGGTCATGCGTCAGGTTCGTGAACATGGCTCCTTGCCAATGGAGTCCATCGACGCGACCTTGATCCAGGGCATGCGACGACACTTCCATACAAACGGAATCGACGCGCTGGCGACGCATCTCGCGGAACAGCTCTGCCAAGGTTTTGGCATCGGGCGTTGTATGGGTCGTTGGATACCATACGCCACCAAAGCGTATCCCCGTTGTTCCAATCAAGGCCGCTTCGCGGCCAGCTTCGGACAGAATCTGATGCAGGATGTAGGTGCACGTCGTCTTGCCATTTGTTCCTGTTACTCCATAGAGCCGCATTCCATCGGCAGGATCATCGTACCATCCATGCACCAGTTGGGCATAGGCCCTGCGTGCATCGGGTACCATGACGTACGGAATGGCAAGGATATCGGAAGGTGGTTTCTGGCCAACAATGGCCACAGCGCCCATGTCGATTGCATCGTCGATGTAAGCGTGGCCATCCTGGCGGCTTCCAGGAATGGCAACGAACAACGTCCCGGGCCCCACCAGTCGGGAGTCCGCAGTGATATCCAGGCACATACAGTCGGCATCACCGGTCACAATAGCACCAGGTATCCGACGCAACAAGGCTAACAGATTTCGCATGCCGCAAACCTACGCAGTGCAACTGTTGCGAAGGCCGTAGATTGCATGTCCATGGACTTCATCAGCTTTCTTGGCCAGCGACTGGCAGCGCCGCTCCCCGGCATTCATGCTCACCGTGAGTTTGTTCCGGACCTACCCGACGCCGCAATTCGGCTTCGCGAAGCCCCACCAACAGCCCGCAAATCGGCGGTACTAGTGCCGCTGATCTTGGGCCACGGCCCCTTACCGGAAGTACTATTGGAAGTGCGAAGCGAGTCGATGCGAAATCATCGAGGCCAGATAAGTTTTCCAGGTGGACGTCTTGATGACGGTGAAGATGCCGAACGTGCAGCCCTCCGCGAACTGGAAGAAGAAGTCGGGATTCCAGCATCGGACGTTATCGTGCTGGGTCGTCTGACCCCCGTTTTCATACCACCAAGTAATTCAGCCGTCGTTCCCATCGTTGGTGTGGTTCGGCAGGCCGATGACCTGGTGCTGAGTATTGCTGAAGTGAAGGAGACGTTCCGATTAGGACTTCAGCGCATCCTGCCACCGGAAGCACGAACCGTTGAACGGTGGAACCTGAACGGGAATTCTGTCGACGTGCCCTTCTGGCCCGTTCACACGACTCCCTTGTGGGGCGCAACTGCTATGATTCTCAATGAACTCGTCTGGATGACCCGTGAGTATGCCCAACCGTAAGACGTTCTCGCACTTCTTGGGGTGGCTTGCCTTGGCTACCCTGCTGTCCTGCAGCGAATCCAAGGAGATTCCACAGAGACTCATCAACACCTATGCAACTGTCGTAGTAACCCGCAATTCGATTGCCGATACTGCCGAAGCACAGCGGCAGGTACGCAAGATCCTTGCCGACAGTGGCTATTCGACCGAAGGTTTTGAAGCGGAACTACGAACATATGCAGCCGACCCGGCGAAGTTCAGGGCGTTGTACGACAGTACGTCGCGAAGGATCAACGCCATGTCGGGCGGGCAGCCGAAATAGCGTCAGCCAACGTTCGATATACGTCATGTCCGTCACGGGCAAAGGCATCAAAGTAACCCGTGTACCATTGATTCAGGACGATCCCGGCGTCGAGTGACTGCTGAATGTCGGCTGCGGACTCGATTCCGCCGCATCGAATAACGTGGAACTCACGGTCCAAAGCCATGGACGCTACGACGTTTACGGCCTGACGAGCCAGCGCCAACGATGCTTCCTTGAGAGGGCGCCCACTGATCCCTCCGCCGAATCTTGCAACAAAGGCATCGTAGGTACGCTGCTCGGAGGGGGAGATCGCTGGCCGCACAGCTG
>JALOMA010000113.1 GCA_025455735.1 Candidatus Kapaibacterium sp. | reverse complement strand
TTAGGGGGGTGACGGGAATACGAAATGACCGATAACCATCTACTTGTTTTGATGGTGTTGGGACTGCTTGTGTTCGGCATTGCAAGCGTGCACCTGGATCTGCATCGCAGAGCACGAACGAAGAAGCGTAGGCTATTCTGGATCGTGTGTTTGTCCCTGTTCCCGATAGTGGGTCCTTGGGCGTATTTCTTCGTGCGGAGACGCTTCACAAGTAGTTCGTGACTATTCGACCTGCGCGTTGACTACGTCTGTGCAGCGATGGACACAAACTGCATAATGACGGACTCCTTGGTGTTTGCTCCGATCGAACGATCGTGGTGCGTCTGCGAACGCGGGAGCTGTACGTCAATGGCACGGTATACTCTTCGTGGGATGGGAGGCCTTGTTCGGTGCTACCGGTGACGAAACGAATCAACAGGACTCGCATAGGTTGCAAGGGCTCAACAGCCGCGTCTTCGTTGGGCTGAGCGACGGAGAAGACCAGTTCTTGTCGAACGGTATTTTGATTGCCGAGTCGGACAATCCTGTGCAATGCGCTGCACGTGACTGCATCGCATCGAGAAACGTCGCATCCTCCCCAGCGCTACCGCTAACCAACAAGTTGCCGCATCTGGGCAATGTTGTCCGCTAGGTTGCCGGAGAATAGTCCGCTGCCGCTTACGAGGATGCTGGCGCCGGCATCGACGATGCTACGCACGTTGTCCAGTTTAACGCCGCCGTCCACTTCAATCGGGATGGTTCCGAGACCATTGGAGTCCAACCAGGTTCGCAACCGTTCGCAGCGCCGTAAGAAACCAGGAATGAAGGCTTGCCCGCCATAGCCTGGATTGACGCTCATGAGCAGGATGAAGTCTGCCTCGCCGGCAGCCTCGAAGGCATAGTCAAGGGGCGTCAGAGGGTTGAGAACCACTCCCGGACGGCATCCGTGGGCGCGAATATTCTGGAGCGACCGATGAAGATGGGGCGCGGCCTCGGCATGGATGCTGATCCAAGCAGCCCCTGCTGCTGCAAATTGCTCTACGTGGTGGTCGGGATTGGTCACCATCAGATGGCAATCCAATGGCAACGACGTTCCGCGCCGCAAGGCAGAGACGATGCCAGGCCCAAACGTGATGGGGGGTACGAAGTGGCCATCCATGACGTCTACATGGAGGATGTCGGCACCGGCGGCCTCGCAGGCAGCAATGTCCCGGCCAATGTGCAAGGGGTCTGCCGAAAGCAGGGAAGGAGCTATCAGATTCATCGTCCACCCGAAGAAATACCAATCTGTATGCCATACGGTGTTCGCCCACCGTCTACATTGTAGGCATTGCCAACAAGGGCAACCTGGGCACGTATCCATCGTGTGATCTCCACCACTCCGCCAATGCCGGAGGCAGCCCCAAGACCGAATACCGTGGTCTGATCGCTGAAGGGGTTGAAACCCGTGGCACCAGTGCGTGCGCTGATGACGATACCTCCCTGGACGAAGACAAAGCCTCCAAGTGTACGGTCGCCAGCAAAAAACCATGCCGGACCCGCCACCAGGCTGATGCAGTCCCGCCGCTCCACGCCCGAAGCAATGATCCCCAGGCCCATGAACCAACGTCGTTGGGCATCGATGGACGTAAAGCCTTGGGCAGCCACGCCCCAATTCGGGAAGTCATTTGCCTGTGGCAACCAGGTGCGCTGCAAGGATATCAGCGACCAGCTGGATGAAGGTGAATCCGTGCTGCCAATCTCTTCCTGGGCATGCAGTACGGATGCACCAAATACCAGCGCGAGAAGAAGGAGTCGTATGTGCATATCTGCAAAATGCGAAGATGCTCAGAGCTGGCGAGCACTCCGTAGTTTTGCAGTCCTCCGTTTACGATGAACCACGCCATGAATCCGACCGATACACCCCGCAGAAACGTCATCCTCTCCGGCATGCAGCCATCGGGCGAGCTGACCATTGGCCACGTCGCTGGTGCCCTCCGCAATTGGGTGGCCCTGCAGGATGAGTTCGACTCCCTGTTCTGCGTCGTTGACCTGCATGCCATCACCGTACGGCAGGAGCCTGCAAAGCTCCGGCGCCGGTCCCTTGACCTGGCTGCCATGTATCAGGCCGCCGGCGTGGATGCGTCGCGCTCGGTGATCTTCATCCAAAGCCATGTGCCCGAACACGTCCAGCTTTCGTGGGTGCTTACCTGCCTGACCGGTATGGGTGAGTGCTCGCGGATGACACAGTTCAAGGAGAAGTCCGACCGCCACTCCGATAACATCAACGTAGGACTGTTCACATATCCTATCCTGATGGCGGCTGACATCCTGCTCTACAATGCCGACTGTGTGCCCGTTGGCGAAGACCAAAAGCAACACCTCGAATTGGCACGCAACCTGGCAGAACGTTTCAATCATCACTACTCGCCAACGTTCACCGTGCCGGAGCCCTATATCCCAAAACTGGGCGGCCGGATCATGTCGCTGCAGGAACCCACGAAGAAGATGTCCAAATCGGATCCGAACGTGAAGTCGTGGATTGGACTTACCGATTCCGATGATGAGATCCGCTCGAAGATTCGCAGGGCCGTCACCGATTCCGGGACAGACATCCGCTATGATGAACTGGCGCGTCCCGGCATTTCCAACCTGATGGTTCTCTACCATGTGGCCACAGGAAAGTCCTTTGCCGACATCGAATCCGAGTTTGCAGGTAGTAGCGGCTATGCACCGTTCAAGGAAGCCGTAGCGGATGCCGTAGCAGAATATGTGCGCCCAATTCGCGAACGATTCGTGGCGATTCGTGCCGATGAAGACGCCCTTGGACGCACCTTGCGCCATGGGGCTGAACAAGCCCGCGAACGGGCCCGCAAAACGCTGCGGAAAGTCTATAAAAAAACTGGTTTTGTGGAGCTATAAGGTGCCTACCTACGATTATGCATGCATCACCTGCGGTGCACGCTTTGACGTTGTTCAGTCCATGAAGGATGATGCCCTGACGCGCTGTCCTGCAGAACTCTGTACCGGAGGTCGTCCAGGCGATGGCCACATAGAACGGCGCATTTCTGCTGGCGCTGGCGTCATCTACAAGGGTGATGGATTCTATCTGACAGACTATTCGCGGAAGGCGCGCTCGTCGTCGCCGGCGTCCGAGTCGTCCTCGACGACGTCCTCCGACACGTCCACATCGCCGGCGCCCAGTGCATCGCCATCGCCGTCTTCTTCATCACCAGCGCCCGCCGCTTCGTCGACGGATTGATCCCATGCGCCTTGTACCCGCTACCGATGGTATTCCCGCCGGCGACCTGCTCGAAGGCCTGAATGATAGACAACGCGATGCCGTCTCGTCAACCGAAGGCCCCGTCCTGATTATCGCAGGCGCAGGATCGGGAAAAACTCGCGTGCTGACGTATCGTATCGCCTATTTGCTGCGGAAAGGTGTGCATCCTTCGCATATCCTGGCACTCACCTTTACCAATAAGGCCGCCCAGGAAATGAAGGAACGAATTTCCCATCTGGTAGGGGGCCCTGCCGCAAGGAGCATGTGGGCAGGGACGTTTCACAGCATCTTTGCACGCATTCTGCGTGCCCATGCAGACCGTCTGGGTTATACCAATGCCTTTACGATTTATGATTCCGACGATCAGTTGGCCGCCATAAAGGCCTGTATGGTACAGCTGGGCATCAATCAACAGGTCTTGGCCCCGTCCGCCGTACGGTCACGCATTTCCAACGCCAAAAATTCCATGCAGTCGTGGCAGGAATTCTCCCGCACAGCTGGTACGATAACGGATAAACAGGCTGGGCAGATCTATCAAGACTACGAGAAGCGCCTCTCGCAGTCCAATGCCATGGACTTTGACGACCTGCTGTTGAACATGATTCGCCTGCTTGAACATCATCCTGACGTTCTGGAACACTATCATGATCGATTTCGATATCTGATGGTGGACGAGTATCAGGATACCAATCGTGCCCAATATCGCGTGGTGTCATTGCTCGCAAAAAAATACCGGAACGTCTGCGTAGTGGGAGATGATGCACAGAGTATTTATGGTTGGCGTGGCGCAGAGATTCGTAATATTCTGGACTTCGAGCGGGATTATCCCGAAGCGAAGGTCGTGCGCCTGGAGCAAAACTATCGGTCGACAAAAGTAATCCTGGCAGCTGCCGATAGTGTTATTCGCAACAATCGCGACCAGCTGAAAAAGACCCTCTGGACCGATAATGCCGAAGGTGAAAAGATTACGGTGTTGGGCTGCCGCGACGACCGTGAAGAAGCCGATCTGATTGTCAAGACCGTCACGTCGCGCATCGCCTCCAGCGGCTATTCGCTCAAGGATGTTGCCATACTGTATCGCACCAACGCACAGTCCCAGGCCATCGAAGAAGCCCTGCGGCGCAGCAATACTCCGTATCACATCGTTTCGGGCGTCAGCTTCTACAAACGCAAGGAAGTCAAGGATACCTTGGCCTACCTACGGCTTATCGTCAATCCGGCCGACACGGAGTCCATTCTGCGCGTGATCAACGAGCCTGCTCGGGGCATCGGTCAAACCTCGCTGCGTGCCCTTCAAGAGTATGCACAGAAGGCCGATGTGCCCTTGTTCTCCGTTCTCACGAACATCGAGGCCGTACCGGGCATTCAAGCGCGCACGAAAACGGCCGTTACGAACTTCGTCACACTCATTACGAACCACCAGTTCCTAGCCCAGGAACTGTCGCCAGCATCACTGGCCCAGAGTTACATTGAGGCCACGGGCCTGATGCAGTTCTACAAACTCCAAGACAATGACGAGTCCCTGGACCGATGGAACAACATTGAGCGTGTCATCTCCCATATCGCAGAACAACAGGAGCTGGATGAAACGCTCACGTTGGCAGGGTATTTGGAGCAAATCTCGCTCATGAGCGAGCAGGACGATCCCAAGTTGGGAACGAATCGTATTGCCATGATGACCATGCATGCCGCCAAAGGCCTCGAGTTCCCATTGGTAGTCATCGCAGGGATGGAGCAGGGCTTGTTTCCCTTGGGGAAAACAGAGGTAGATCCCAAGCAGGAGGAAGAGGAGCGGCGATTGTTCTATGTAGGCATTACGCGGGCGCGGGAACAACTGGTTCTCACATATGCCCAACAACGATATCGCTTCGGAGAAATCAGTTTCTCGCAACCATCGAGATTCCTCAGCGAGTTGGACAAGTCGTGCCTGACGGTGTCCGCGCGGCCATTGACAACAACTGCGGCCCCCCCAGCGCGACAAGGGTATACGACGGCGCCACGGCCGGCCGCACCAACGGCACGCCTGGCGGGAAGCCCCGGACAAAGGTCTGCGCCGGGCACGCTGCCGCGCGCCCCGCGCGCAAGCGATTACATGCAGACAGAGCCCACCGAGACGTATTCGCAAATGCCCACGGATGATGCCATCCTTTGGCGCACAGGCATGCGCGTACGTCACCCCATGTTCGGTGTGGGAAGCATCGTAGCCCTTAGCGGAGTCGGGTCTCAGGCAAAGGCTACGGTACACTTCGCCAATGGCCAACGAAAGCAGCTGATGCTGGCGTTCGCTCGTCTGGAAGTTGTGTCGTAACGGGGACGGATGTACTCTGAACCGAAGGGGTCTGCGAGGCCCCTTGCATGGCCCTAAGCCGCTTGCGCGCGGGGAATGGTGAAGGTTACACTGGTGCCGATGCCCAGTGCCGAGGTCACAGTGAACGTTCCACCGTGAAGCTCTACAAGACGTTTCGCAATTACGAGCCCAAGGCCTACGCCCTGCTGTTCCTGGCTCTCGCGACGGAACTGCTGATAGGGACGGCCAATGAAGGCGATTTCGTCCTCGCGCATACCAACGCCGTTGTCACGGATGGTGAAGGCAACGTCATGGGCCGTTGGTGTGGCCTGGACAATGATGGAAGAACCTTTCGTAGAGAAGTATAGAGCGTTGTCTACGAGTTCGCTTGTAATCTTGACGAGATATTGCTCCATGATGCCCAAGGGTACACTCTCGATGTCCAAGGCCAACGCAACATCTGAAACCCGCTCTCGGCTCATAGCGCGATTGATAACGGCATCGTACAGAACGCTGGCTGGCTCGGCCGTTGTGCACTGGCGCATCCGCTGAACGTGCATGGGGGATTCGGCCAAGGTTTCAAGTTGTGCATAGACCAGGAAGTTGTCCGTCGTCCGCAAGAGACGCCGTGCCGCCGATAGAACGTCCGCCGTGGTACTGCGGATGTCTTCAGCCGAGATGGTATCGGCGTGGCCGTGAACGTATGATACCCAGCCGATGATGTCCGTAAGAGGAGTGCGATACTCGTGGGGCAATGCATACATCAAGGACGACGTTGGACCAGCCAGCTGGACATTCGGCGTGGAGTTGGTTACCGGTGGTTCTCCTGCCGTGGGTAGTCCCTGAATGGCCTTCAATGACGCCAGTCCTGCCTCACTCAACGGACGGGAAATGACGCCGTATGGTACCGCCGTTTCAGCCAAAGGCGTGCGATCGTCGGCCAAGAGGATGAACGGTACATCTACATTCAATCCGTGAATGTATAGACGCTCGCGAATATCGCCGTAGGTTAGTAGCGAAGCATCCAAAAGTACTGCCGATGGACGGTGATGACGCACCAGTGCCTGTGCCGTGGGCACGTCGGCAGCCATCAAAACCGAAAGCCCTTGGTTGATCAACAGGACACTCGTCTGGATGCGCCGGGACTCCTCGGGGTCGACGAGAAGAATCGTGCGTGGTGATGTGAACGATGATGGTAACGTTGTGCTCATAGGTCGATACAATGTTACGGGACACCGATTCTGACAACATGCTCAAATACCCCCACTTTGTTACATCGTGAATCTGGCTATATGCTCCTTGTGGGTTTTAGTCTAAGTGCTTGAAAAGCAACGCTATAACCATATTGATAGGTGTTGCATTGGCCTTAATTAGGGTGCCATTTGTTACATCGCAACAAGTATCACCACTACTGTACGATGCTACGTACAATGGTGGCAATACTGCGTACGTAGGGATGGACAAGATTGCCAACACGTTTGTATTCACTGGCAAGTTGGACCTCGTCCTGCCAGTGTTTGAAGGGGCATTCCGCGTCGTGAATGATTATCGTGGAACGATGTTCCGCACGAGCACGACAGCGGTGCGGGACGATCAGTTCCTGCACGTAGGGTTGGAAATACCGGTGATTGCGGGATTATCGGCGTTGGTGCGCCAGTCGTGGACGACATCCGTGGACAGCCGTAGTGTTGGCCTGGCATCACTGGAGCGGTTGAATGGAGTTGCTGGTCTACGATGGCGTCCTACCATGGAGGCGGACGTTGAGATGTTCTCGGGAGCAGAGCGAACGACGCAGATCGGGCAGCGAGCGTCGGGGTTGTTGGCCGGACTTCGATCCCGCCTGACGGACGTTCAGCTGGACGAATGGCGGCTGCAGGGTAACGGTTTGGTCGATGTCCATCGCATGGATGCATTGCGGACGAATACCGACGTGGACCTACGGGCCCAGGCGCAGCGAGACCTTGGCGAAGGGGCAGCCCTGCGGCTTGACGCCCATTGGACGTCACTCCGGCGCGACTTCTTTACGCAAGTGGGTGCCGCTGCCGACCTGGCCGTCGAATCCCGCGCAGAGCGCCGCTTGAACCTCACTGCCGATGCCAGAACCGAACTTTCGTCCAGCCTGGTGGCGTCCTTCAATGGCTCCGTGCAAACGGCATCCATTGATCGCCAATATGCCCAGCCAGTCACGGACGTTCCCATCACGGCATTGAACCGGACGCTGGATGAGCTGATCATCGACCTCGCAGCCGATATGCGCTACAGCATGGGTGGCTCGTCGGTAACGTTCGGTGGCGCGATCTTTCGGCGCGATGAGCGCAACGGAGTTCAATCGCGGTTCGCTGTGGACGAAGCGGACGTGTCGCTTTTTCGCTCGCAAGAAAACCAACGGGACAATGCCACGCTCCGCACCAGGGCCTTCGCCCGTACCGACGTGATGTTGTCCGATGCCGATACCATACGCATCGAGGGCACATCGTGGTTGTTGCGATATGACACCCCGAGTGACTTGAATTTTGACGACCGTGACGAGCTTACGTCCATCCTTACCCTCTCGTATGGCCGGCGCCTATCGTCCATCCTTTCGGCTGGAGTGGTTGCTGCAGGCCAATATGTTCATCTGGTCTTCCTTCGTGCCCAACGCAGTGCCCTGAACAACGAAAATCGGGTTATCCGTTTGGCACCGTGGGCAGTTGTTCGTGGGGCCGTTGTACAGATGCAGCCCATGTGCGAGGTGCTGGCCAACTATACGGTGTATGACTTTGAAGATCGCGGTGCGGCGGCACGGTCGTTTTCGTTCCGTCAGATATCACTTCGGGATAGTATTGTCGTCCGCTTGAACAACACATACAGTCTGGAAGCCCAGATACTCCTCCGCTACTTCGAACGTGCGTCACTTTTTTGGTCCGCATTTGCCGAATCCCCTGAAAGTGGCACTCTGGAGCGGCTCACGAAATTCCTTATCTTCTCTCGTCCTTCGGAGAACCTATCCGTTGGCGTTGGCGTGCGACTGTACGGTATTGAACAACGTACGCTTGGCGGCATCCCAGGACCGGCCACGAACCGTCGCCGTCGAGGTC
>JALOMA010000009.1 GCA_025455735.1 Candidatus Kapaibacterium sp. | reverse complement strand
AAATTCCCCAACCGTAAGGTTCGCATACGCAGAGTCGAAACGATTCTCGATCACATAGTATGTGAGGTGGGCACGACTGATATCGTCAAATGCAAAATGTGGCGCTTGATACCCCGACTGCGCGTGGAGTTGGTATACCATCAACAAGCTAAGTGCAAAGCACAAAACCCCATGCCACTCTGCTAATGACGTTTTTAAGAGTTGACTGCGATTCATAGGATGGCCCACTGGAGAACAGACGCTACAAGAATATCCCGACGACGTTCTTCGATATTTTTTTCTGCGCACTCCGCAAACAATACATCATGTATCCGCGTGAGACGACGGATTTCGGACGGGAATATGTTCACCTGTCATCCCCGCATGGTTGACCGACCATTGGGGTGTTCAATGATGTTAATTCCGTCCCCTTGACAGCACGATATCCATGCTTTTATCAACGATCAACATACACGGCTTGATCTCAAATCGTACTACTGATTTTCCACGGTGGCACTTGATGATCATACGTACGTAGTCCTCGAAGACAAGACGTCGTTGACGTATTGACGATCAGGAATCGTTGGAACGCGGACTTCCTTATCATCCCAAAGAATTACAACGAATGGAATGTATCTGCTTCGTCGGTATTCATGTATTACGGCATAACAATCCGTGCGGTGACTGATTCTCCACCAGCGAGAATCGTCATGAAATACACACCGGCGGAAGCGTCAAGGTCAATTGCGGAATGTCCCGCATTCTGCCAGACACGATATGGCACATGTTGCCCCAAAACGTTCGAACAATGGACATCAATACGAACGGAGGGATCGTGCTCCACAACCACACCTCGCTGATGTACCAACACCTGCATGGAATTCAGCAGCGTAAATGCCCGATAGCGACCACCGCAGACGTTCACTGTTATTGCGCCATCCCTACCCGTGCGCTGGGCACATCCGTCGGCGCCGAAGATGGTGGCCGAAAGGGGTATCAACGGCCTCCACGAATATCGCGGGCGAAGCCGTAGGGATACCGCAGTGGGTCCTGCTGGAATGGGCTTCGGCAGACGGAACACCATGGTGTCCGCGAGGGTCCCCTGGCGAATTTCCACATCGCGAAGGCCATCCGTGGTGGCAAACTCTGCAAATGGCCTCGGAATAATCACGCCATATTGGTGGTCAACACCGTCGGCACTGATGGTGACGGTTATTGCACCCTCGGCGTCGGCCGTAATGGAGGCGTCGGATATATCCACTGGCACGTCATACCTGTCCCGCATGTTTACTCGCACAGCACCTTGCGCACTACAGCCATTCGCGTCAATCACGGTAACGGAGTACACCGTGGTTGTGCGCGGCGATGCTCGGGGCGATGCCACCGTTGCGTCATCAAGCCCCTCGGATGGGCTCCACCGATACACCACACCGCCCGTGGCCGTGAGTGTCGTTGTGTCGCCCGGACATAACACGGCGTCGTCCGACACACCAACCGTGGGCAATGGGAATACTCGTACGCGCATCGACAAGGTATCGGTGCATTGGCCATCACTGACCTCTGCCCTGAATGTTGTATCTGTCAAGGGGCTAGGCCTCCTACGCTGTGCTGTTGCCAAGGCCCCTTGCAGGTCCAGCCAGCGAACGGACAAGGCACCTGTGACGGCAACATCCACGGACTCCCCCAGGCACAAGGCCGTATCGGATGTTATTGATGCCTGTACCGTCCTGGGAATGATCGTGATGGTGTCGTATCCCGTACAATTCCCTACCGTGCCCGCGAGAATGACGCGAGCGGGTCCACGGACTGGGCCTACGTGAACCGACGTTGGCGTTGGGCGAGCGAGAATATCAATTCCTGAACCCGTGGGTACGATGTCCGGAGCTCCAGAGGCAGCAATGACGAGGTTTTCGCCGAAGCACGGACGCAATGTGTCGGCACCGGCATTGATAGTGGGTACTGCGTCCACGGAGAGGTCAATACGCCGCACGACAATGGTATCGACACCAACAAGGCGTAGTTCGGCCGTATATCGCCCAGCAGATGGGGCGCGGAAGGTGGGGCGGTTGCTGTTGCGCACCACGCCGGATGATGTTCCCAGAAGCTCAACTTCGGTGCGCAGAATCGTGCCTGCAAGAGAGTCAACAACCAGGACAACACTATCGCCCTCGCACGCATAGACCAAGGATAACCTGCCTGCGGGGTCGGCACCTTGCCGAAAATCGGATTCAATACAGGATGGAAGGCCGCTGCGGGCTATCCCAGGGGACAAATCAAGGTGATTGCGCGCGTACCGGCAACGATCTCCCTTGCGGTCTGGCGAGCGGATGACGTTCAGATATCGCCCGTTCGGCATGTAAATACGCCCATCGGGGCCAAGCTGCAACGCTGGTGGATTGCTCTCGGTGATATCAAAGGAGTCAAGAACGACAGCACTACGGGCAATGTCCAGAACGGATCCCGCCCGTGTGTCAAATTGCAGCACCATGGCTACCGTAGGCTGCCACTTGATGGTTGCGTATAAAAAGCGTTCTCCCGGGGCCCAGGCACATCCGTAGCCGACAATTCCCGCTGGCGCAAATTGTCCGTTGTACGGCACATCAGCCCAGCGAACGACTCGCTGTTGAAGAATGGTACCAAGGTTGGGGTCGACGTCAACGAGGAACAATCCTGTACTCGCAATGGCGATTGCACGGCCCGATCGCGAGATTTTCATTTGGCCAGTTCGGCTCACGTTCCGTCCCAACGGAGTTGTCGCGGCAAGCGGATCGGTGGATACGGAGAAAGGAGTAATCCTCCATGCCCGAAGTATGGAGTCCTCTGCCACATCATAGAGCATGTATCCCGATGCATCTGGCAGACGGGCTCCACATACACGTTCGGTTGTAAAGCGCGGCCGCGGGGCAACCGTGGCTACGCTGATCCCACCAGAACCTTGCTGCAGGATTCCAAAGCGAACCACATCGATCGTGGGATCGAGACGTGTTGGCGATCCCGTGCGATCGGCCACAATCAAAGCGGCCACCTGCCTGACGGCTCCCGTTACGGGTACGATCAGGCCAGCCTGGGTGCTGCTGGTGCCAACAGCAAGTTGCGCGGCCAATGCGTCCGAAGCCGCCGGCACCGAGGCTAGTCCGCTGGGCGTTGTGGTGCACAGTAGTTGACCCGTGATGGAATCGCAGTAGATGCCAACACCTTCTACAATGTTCACCGACGGGACGTTACGTGTACTGACAGCCGAGTCCAGTACGTCGCCTGTGGGTGATACGAACGTCACTCCTGCACCATCACCAAATACCCAGGTACTCCACGAGCGCACTTGGGCATGAAGCATCATGGGTAGCAGCAATGCAACAAGAATGGCGGAGGTACGAAGCAGCATGATTGTCTATGGTGTGGCAAGGATGTGCGCCGCTTCAAAATGCATGCCATCAGGACGCCCCTCAAAGTGTCCGCCCCAATAAAATCCGAATTCATGAGCCGTAGGAACAAGCTCCCGAACGCTGCCCCGAGCCCCACGGGCTGCTGGAACGGCGCCTAGGCCATTCCATGGTACATTGATATCAAAAGCCGTTGCCCAGGCATGAGCACTGAGTTTGGTTCTGCTGCCACGAATAAATCGGGGAACCCACGTACCCGCAAATCCTAGAACATGTGGCAATAAACCACGATTATCCCATGCTTGCCAAAGTGCAACAAACTGCGGAGCAATTGCCCTGTGGATTTTGACCTTTCCCGTAGATGGTGCACCTGGAATGCCAGCAAGTTGAGGGATCGTAACGGTTACAACATGAGAGGCCCAACCATTGGTAATACGAATTGCTTCCTTGTTTGATGGGGTGGGCGCAGCCACATACTCAATCACACCAAAATGGCGCTCCCGTCCAGCAGTCGTCAGGGGCCGAAAGGACGGCAACGGTGGGAACTCACGAGCCTGCTCTTCAACAGCAGACATGTCGATGGCACTATATCCGAGCTCAATGGCCTTGGCCAGGCTTCGATTGCCAACAATGCCATCGGGACGTAGGCCATGCGCTTTCTGGAAGGCCTTTGTGGCGGCCTCCGTGCGATCGCCAAACGAGCTATCCGCCTCGTCCCGTAGTAGGCCCAATCCAATGAGGAAGTGCTGCCAGCGCCGAACATCGGCGCCCTTCGATCCATGCTGTAAAGGTTTCATATCGTCGTCTTGCTATGGCCGTAGGAGTGGAACAATACCGACAATTCTTCCCGACATTTCAACAACAACATATGCGATTGGCCCACCGTGACGGGTATCCAACAGCGTGTGGCCCGGGCCAATAATGGTGGCCGATGCAATGCACTCTCCGATGGGCGTGAATGCCCGAACAAGGCAGGCCTGCCCAGGCAACAGGGCAGAAGTTACGGCAATGCCTGCATCATCGTAGTGCATCCGCAAGGCCGTACTTCCCCCAACTTCCACCAAACGTTGTTCACGAGCGCAGGCATCAGCTGCCAGCAAACCATCGGTTACTTCCAAGGTTGTGCAAGAAAAAACAGTGTCAAGCACGGCCGATACTTCCACTTCCGCATCCTTCGGTAGCAAGACCGTTCCCTGCAAGATGGCATCGGCTCCGTAGAGTACTCCTTCCAGGACGATCCACGTGGTGTCCTTCAGCAGGCCGTATCCACGACGCTTAAGCCGTGCACCAATGACGCTGTCAATCTGAATTGCATCCCTCGATGTTATAACACCAAGTGTAAGCCGATCTTCCTTCCCATTTGCGCGCACGGTAATTGTCCCACGCTCCCCTACACGGTACGAACCACCTTCCAATCGGATAGCAATGGTCGATGGCGGGTTGACTACGATACGCTGGGTTAGCTCCGTAGTACATCCTTCAACAGAAACTGCCCACAGGCGATAGTCGGCCGTCTCCGTTGGCCTGAATCGCTGTACGCTGTCCAACCTGTTCGCAAATGGCGTTTCGGGAAACCATTGTCGGTCAATGGTACGCTCAACGCGCATTTCCACCTCGTCGCCCAAACATAAAACCGAGTCGGATACAACAATCTTCGGTTCATCGCGATATCGCATGAAGTATATCGTGTCCGATACCAAACACCCCGCACTGTCCGTGCCTATGGCAATAACCCTTTCATCATTGGGAAAGGGGCCAAGTACGATGCCGCCATCGGCGGCGGTATCCACTGCCATGGTGGACCATTCCAGCGTGGCGAGGTTTGGCAGCACCACACGATGCCGACCCTTCGGGCATAACGCTACGGTGTCGGGCAAGCGAAGCGAGGGACGTTCTTGAAACACGACGAGAATCGAGTCCAACGTCGACGAGACGTCACTTTCTACATACGTATACACCCAAAGGGCCGTCCCAACGGGACCATCAACGGGCAAGACCGTATCCAATGTTGCCTGCCGTAGTGGGGACACACTGGTCCACCACTCCAACAGGCGAATGGTGTCCGATGAGCGCACGCGAACAAATGTTCGATTTGTAGCACAATCCAAAGAATCCGTTAGGTTGACACGTGGCGGTGGAAGCAATCCATAGGTTTGTTCCAGAACCACTGGCAAGCCTACTATGGACTGGCCACCTACCAGGTCAACAGCCTGAAGGTCAAAACCACACGCTGGAGCTCGGCGGTCCGGGAAAGGGATTCGCGCTAGATATCGGCCGTTAGGAATGTAGATGGCCCCGTCCGGGCCGTACTGCAGGGCCTTTTGCCACAATGCGCCGATCGGCAGCTGCGCGACAACGCGAGCGGAGGCCAAGACTTCGTCGGCAGTGGGAAGCGTGATATCAAGCTGGAATATCCACGTCTCTCGCTCGGGACGTGTGAGGGCCGTGATATAGAGATATCGACTTGTTCCAGAAAAGGAAATCCCATACACATCGCGAGGTTGTTTCGGCGCAATGGCGTCTATTTTGGAAAAGTCCAGCCGATGGACCTCATTCAGCGTTCCTGTAGAACGATCGATCCGCCACACGAACGATTCGATGTTTCCTACCGTGAGAAAACGACCATCGCGCGAGACTTTCAACTGACCGCCAACACTGAGATTCGCTACGGCATTACTTTGGGCGTGTACACGTTCGTCAAGGACCGCCCCCCGCAGCCGATGCACATGCACTGCTCCATCATCCGGCATAACGAATACCCACCACCCCGAACTGTCCGCATTCCGAACAGCCATAAGACGCTCTGTTGCCGGTAGACCAAATCTGGAGATGCCAGGGTTCTTGTTCCAGGATGAGTTTTCATCCCTACGGTGGACGATACTCCATCCGCAGCGCCGATCTGCCGGCTGTATGGTATTCGTCAGATCAGGCACTTGTATCAACACAAGTGAGTCCGGCTGGCCTGGTACATCCAAGAGCAGGCCCGATTGCGCCGCCGACGAGCCAAAGATCACATGTGGCACACTGCCATGGATTACTTCGGTACCAGAGGCGTCCAGCAAGGAAGTGCCCGATGAGTATAATTCCACCGTGCCGCGCTGAGGGTGGCAATACATGACGTTCCCCTCGAGGTTTTGCATCATTGGGACATCAACGGGCACCGGTTGGCCAATCGACCCATCAGTGCGCAGAAATGACACCCCTGCCTGGGTTCCGAAATACCACGTCATGTACTGATTCTGGGCCTTGGACTCGACGGCCCACGTCATCGCTGCAATGACCAAACAAGCTATCCACTTCATGGGCTCACCATCATCACTATTCTAACTCCTAGTTCATCCGTTATCCGCACAAGAAAGAGTCCACTTGGAACAGCAATATAGGACTGCGCCTGAACGCGAGAAAACTGACCAATATTCCGCCCTAACACATCCATAATCTCGACGTCCGCTACCATATTCGTTGGCCCCTGGATGTGAATGCCCTTGGAAGGTGGGTCATATATCACATTCAGTCTGTCAAGTACCTGAATAACGCGCCGCGGAAGTTCGCAGCCCTGAAAGGTAATCCGTTGACTACCAGGTGATACCATCAGGCAGGCATTTTCCGATAGGACGTCTGCACGCACCTGAACAGTTGTGTCCGCAATTAAAAAGGACATACCACTTCCAATCACCAACGAATCGTTCCCTGATTGCACGGAGAGAAATGTCTCTATCGTATCTCCATCGCGATTCGTGCGAAGCACAGTTCCGCCAAGCCACTGTTCGTATTTGATGGCGCGTTCTGGATGCCTGATGCGCAGCAGTATACGCTCATGGACTGGCTTGTTGATCCGTACGATACTTTCTACACGACTTCCTGGCACGATAGGCTGCCTGTTTCCTTCAATGCTCAGGCTGCGTCGCTGTACATCCTTGGCAGCCACAACCACATCCAATGTGTCCGTGCAACCAGTAATGGTCGTGGCTACGATAAACATGCGCAGCTGTTGATCAATCGTGACAACGGCCTGCGGACCTTCGGCAACGAGCTGTCCGTTGCCGTCATACCAGCGTAGTGTATCGCCGCCCGTTGCCTCAAGGCGGCATGATTGACCAGCACAGACGGTGTCATAGGGGAGAAGGTCAGCGGTGGGACGCTTCAACACGACAACAGTCATGCTATCCACCGTCGAGCACAATCCCGTGCTGGATTCGCAGTAATAGGTGGTCGTGCGAAGTGGCGCAACGCGGGTTACCGGAGACGTGGGATCCTCCACACCATCCACGGGCCACCATCGTACTGCCTGAGCGCCTTCGGCGCGAAGTGTGGCAAGGCCCCCTTCACAAATGGCCGTATCTGAGGAAATGCGCAATGGCATTTCAGGAACGACACGAATCGTAACTGAATCCACGATCGTGCACCCATATTCGCCCGTGGCAAATACACGATACGTGGTTGTCACGGTAGGTGTAGCACGTGGACGGGCCGCCGTATCGGAACTAAGCCCCACGGAGGGCATCCATCGGTAGCGCGAAGCACCTTCTGCGAACAGTTCGACAGTGTGGCCACGGCAGATTGTCGTATCCATTCGCACAGCCAACGGCGGGGCTTCGGCAACAACAACGGTAACAACTGCCGTATCCGAACACTGCCGCGCAAAGGAAATAACCGTGTATCGTGTTGTCGTAGCAGGCTGCAAGGTAATAGTATCATTGGTCCCAAGAATGGTTCCAGTGTCGTCGATCCAGAGATAACTTTCCCCACCTCGTGCATACATGGTAACAGAATCGCCACGGCAGAGCGTTGTGTCGCCAGGGACGACAGCAACGGCGGCAACAGAGCGAATGGCTACGGTATCCGAACGGCTACATCCTTCAGCACTCCAGGCAGTAAGTACCAGCCGCACGTCACTGCTTTTGAGAACAACGGTGGGGTCCAATATCGTAGAATCGGAGACGGCTGTTCCTGGCGACCAACGGAACCTACTGCCCGTCGTAAAACCTTGCAGACGAACAGACTCGCCTCGGCAGACCTCAACATCGGCACCAGCAAAAACGGTGGGGGGAGGACGAACGATAATCGTGTCCGTCCGGACACTGTTTCCGAAGTCACTCTCGGTGAAAAGCGTTGCGAAATAGACTCCCGGAAGTTCATATCGTATTGGCGGAGGATTCTGCCCAGTGAATTTGTCGGGATTTCCTCCAGGAAATTCCCACAACCACCTGGATGGCAGATAATATGAGCTGTCCGTGAATAGAACCGACTGTCCGGCACAGGCATTGGTATGGTCGAAGCGGCTCTCTGGCGGAGGGCACAAGATCCGGCGCATAGCCCGGTGATATCCCCCTTCGGGAATATTGGGAAGCCCATCGGTGACGACCTGCTCGCCAAACTGCACCACATTCTGAACGAAGCCGCACTCGGGGGCTGGACGGTTTGGCTCGGGTATCATGTGTAGAGATGACCGTGCGCCTACATACAGTCGACCATTCGGTCCCAGCTGTAGCGGATTACCCCAATGGAACACGGACTCGGCAGGCAACTGACGGACAATAGCTGCACTGCCAATGACCTCGTCCACGCTAGACAGACTGACATCGAACTGTACGATTGCTGTGCGCGTACCGCTCGTACTGACATAGAGTTTACGCGAGTCTTCGGAAAAACTAAGGCCATAGAAGACGTGGGCTCCAACACGCTGGCGATTGGAATCGGTAACAAGAACGCGGCGATTGGAAACAACTCCCGTTGTGATATCGAAATCGAACAATTCCAATTTGTGGGTACGGGACGCCACGGCGAGATATCTGCCGTCAGGGGAAAATTTCATGTATCCCACACGGTCCGACGAAAAAGCAAACGAGCTAACGACAGGCACTTCCTGTAGCCCATCGGGAAGGACGGCATAAACATAGAAAATCGTTGTGTCCAAATCCATCATTGCAACCCAATACCCATTCCCCTGTTCGTTGACGACTGCGGCTAGCCTTTCGCTTCCACGCCCACCACAACGCCGATTGGCAACGACAAATGCTCCAGATCCTTCGTTCGATGCGCGATCAATAAGATTCCAGGAATTACCGACATTATCGGCCACATTTCCGGACATCAAGTCTGGGGCAGTGAACACATAATACAAGTTGGCGTCGCCTGGGTGCGGCACAATCAATGCAGCCTGCGTAGCGGAGATTTGCCCCAGCATACGGTCACTGTCCCGGATGGGATTTCCCAAGGAATCATATGCCGCTGTTCCATCGCTTGAAAGGATGGGAACTCCGGAACAAGGATGGCAGATCATGGATGTGCCTTCACTTTGGCGGACTGGAGATCGACCTATGGGCTTGGGCGTTCCCAACACCCTGCCATTTTCAATGAAAGTGATTCCCGTATTCTGTCCAAAGTGCCATGTATGCCATTCACGTTGGCCATAGAGAGGCGATGCCGCAAGGAGCAGAGTTAAAAGAGATACGATGGTAGCGGCCGCCGTCATGTTCCGACTACTCCAACAAATCGCTGCCGCAGAAGTTACGGCGATTCACCCGTTTCTTGGCATCCCCTTTTTGCTTCCTGCGTAGAGTTCGAAGCCCAGGAGCCTGCATTCGACGTCGGCATTCCACAGCGGCACGCGACGGGACGTGCGCAGGCCGATTTTTTTGGCCAATTCCAGATTGCCTGTAAAAATGTATCCAGTCCAACCTTCGCAATGTTGTTTGAACCAGTCCCCCATTGCTTCATAGGTTGCTGCGAGTTCGTTGGTATCGCCCAAACGCAGCCCGTATTCGGGATTCATGACGATCACTCCCGGAAGGTCCGGCAGCTTGGTAGCAGCAAAATCGCACACGTGTGTTGTGATCCACTCCGCAACACCGGCGCGCTCCGCGTTGGCCTTTGTGGCAAGCACCGACGCACGATCAACGTCCGTGGCCACAATCGCTCCAGCTGGAGGGCGCACGGCAGCACGTGCTGCGTCCCGATGGTCTTCGTCCATAGCATGGCGATAGGGCACTACATGTTTAAATGCATATGATGTGCGCAGCAGGCCTGGAGCCATGGACGCAGCCATCATGGCGGCCTCGATGGCCAGCGTGCCGCTTCCACACATAGGGTTCACAAAGGAGGCTGCAGACTGTTGGTCCCACGTTGTGCTTAGGATGATGGCGGCTGCCAAAGACTCACGAAGGGGGGCCTTCCGTGGGTCAAGCCGATAACCACGATCACTCAGGGACGCACCACTGGTATCAATGTAGACCATGCACGTCGTACCATGCCAATAGAGGAATACGACGGTACGATCAGTCCTTGGACCACTGTCCGGCCTTCTCCCAAAGCGGTCGCGAAGTCGGTCTACGATTGCGTCCTTGAGTTTAACGTTGGCGTATTGTGTATTGCTGATCGACGACGTGTCGACACTCGACACAACAGCCATGTAGCCATCAACGGGAATCCAGTCCTCCCAGGAAATACGTTTTGCCTGACGGTAAACGTCCGCGGGCGTTGCTGCCTCGAAGCTTCCCAGCCGATACAAGACGCGGTGGGCTGTTCGCAGATTCATGTTCAGGCGAATGCAATCGCTAAAGCTACCGCGGATTTCAACGCCCGCAGGATGCACTGTCGTGACGGAATAACCAAGAGCCGTCAGTTCGGCTGACAGAATCGGCGGCATGTCACGGGGACAGGTGCAGAGAATGGGGGCGTCGGTCACAAGATGGCGTCCAGAGCGGTAACCAGACGGTCCACGTCGCTCTCGTTAATGATATAGGGTGGCACCAGGCGTATCACGGTGCCCGCAGTAGCGTTGGTGATGATATGATGCTCAGCGACCAATCTCTCCACGACGGAAGCACTTTCGTGTGTCAACACAATGCCCTGCATACATCCTCGACCACGGATTTCGCGAATGACGTGGGGATGTCGCTCACGGAGGGCACGCAGCTGTTGTCCAAGGTAGTCACCAATCGTGCGCACATGTGCCATCAATCCATGGACTACTTCGTTCATCACGGCCAACCCGGCAGCACAAGCAACGGCATTGCCACCATAGGTTGTCCCATGTGCCCCACGTCCAAACAATGCGGCCACACTTTCGGAAGCGAGAATAGCGCCAAGCGGCAGACCGCCGCCGATTGCCTTTGCCACCAGGACAATATCTGGCCTAATACCGTACCGTTCGAAAGCAAAAAAGTCGCCAGTGCGCCCAATTCCACCTTGCACTTCATCGGCAATCAACAAAAAACCATAGTCCTTGCGCAAGCGTTCAAGCGCATCCACAAACTCCGTAGTGACTTCGGCAACCCCACCTTCTCCTTGCAAGAATTCCAGCATCACGGCAGCCGTACCATCGTCAATGCGCGCCTGCAAGGCATCTACGTCATTGTATGGGAGGACCAACGTGTTTGGAAGGAAAGGGCCCATGCCGTCTTTATAGAGAGGCTTATCCATAACGGACAGCGGACCGTACGTTCTGCCGTGGAACCCGCCCGTAAAGCCTACGATATCGTATCGCCCGGTTGCCGACCCATAACGGCGGGCAAGCTTCATGGCGCCTTCGGCTGCTTCGGCACCGGAGTTACAGAAGAAAACGCGGTCATAGCCCGATGCCTGTTTCAGTGCTTCTGCAAGGGAAACCTGCGGCCTTTGGTAGAAGTAGTTCGACACATGCATGTATTCCTGGGCCTGCTGCTGTACTGCCTGCACCACCGCCGGATGCCCGTGGCCCAATGCATTGACGGCAATTCCACCAAGGAAGTCGAGATATTCCGTGCCATCGGCAGCAACAATCGTTGCTCCTTTGGCATGGGCAATTTCAATTGGAAGCCTCTTGTACGTCTGAAAGAGAGCCTCGTGTTCACGATCAAAAAGTGACGTCATGGTGTTAGAATGGTAATCTCCACACGGCGGTTCTTTTGGCGCCCTTCTTCCGTCTCGTTGGACTCAACGGGCTGCTGTTCACCATATCCTTTGAAACGCAGCCGTGAAGCATCAACTCCCCGACTGACAATGTAGTCCATGACGCTCTTTGCACGCGCTCCCGAAAGGCGCTCGTTGTACTCATCACTTCCACGATCGTCCGTGTGTCCACCTATTTCAATAGTCATCGACCGTTGCTTTTCCATAACGGCAGCTACACGATTCAATTCCGACTGCGACTCCTTCCGCAACGAAGCCTTGTTATAGTCGAAGAAGATGTTGTTCAAGGCAAGCTTTTGCCCCTGTTCGATCGGCACCAGATACAAGTTTCGCTCAATCTCCGTGTATTCGGTTATGGAGGTCAGATCGATATTGTCCGACACGGAAACGAATCCAGGAGCAGATGCCAGGAATCCATAGTTTTCACCCGCTGGCAAGATAATCTTGTAGTCGCCTGTTACTGGCGTTGATCGTGCTGTGCCAACATTCTTGCCACTTGCAAGAATTTCGTAAACGATGTCGGCTTCAATCGGCTCCAACGTCTTTTTATTCAGAACCTTACCATAAATCAACGCCACTGGACGCGGCCGAACAGTTTCAGGAAGGATGATTTTAAAGATATCACCTTCGCCGAACGTTCTGTCACTCGAGACGTAGTAGGCATAGTCTCCTCGGGCTGGAAGTGTGTAGTACTGATCGGCCCCGGCAGTATTAATAGCTGGCCCTAGGTTCACGGGCTCGGACCACGCAGTCCATGTGGTATCCAGCCGTCGCGACACGTACACATCAAAGGAACCGTAACCACCCTTGCCATTGGAGGAGAAATACAAGGACTGTCCGTCAGAGGCAATAAAGGGTGTGTCTTCGTGGCCTGCACTATTTACCGACTCACCGAGGTTTTGAGGTTCAGACCACTCATCATCCGATGTTTTGAAACTCACGTAGAGATCATTCCCACCACGGGAGTCATGGCGCGTAATGGCCATAACCAGAACATTCCCGTCATTGGAAAGGAAAAACTCCTTGTTCGTTCCAGTATGGTAAAAATTGCGAATGTTCAGGGGCTTGGGTTCGCTCCATCCCGTCGGCGTCCTCATACTCAAGGCAACACTTCGTTGCCTACCATCAGGCTCTCCGTAATTGTCCATCACAAGCACCATGTTTCCATCGGGGCTTACGGACTGCAAGGAATTATGTTCACGATTGTTTAGTGGTGCACCAATATTCACGGCATCACCCCATGTACCATCTGGCTGCCGTTTTGCAAACCAGATATCCTGGCGGCCACCACCGACGTTCTTAGGATGATTGGACCGACAGAAAAACAGCGTCTGCCCATCAGGCGAAATCACCGGGGCAAAGTCATTGTAAATGCTATTTACCGTTCGACCCAGATTTTCACGTCGGGCTTCAGGTGGAAGCTGGCCATCACCAACGGCATTACCTTGGCCGGATGCTGTCGTCACCACACAAACGGCCAAGGTACATACCAAACGTAACAAGGAGAATTTCACTTCTTGGAGGACGACTCGTTACGGACAATCGTCATGGAGATTTTCTGAAGTGGGTTGTCTTTTGGATCCCGTGGCGAGTTAACAACGGCATCTGCGACTTCCATTCCGCTCACAACTTCTCCAAAGGCCGTATACTGTCCATCGAGGAACGTTGGGGCACCAACACAGATGAAGAACTGCCCACCATAGCTATTCGGGTCATTGGTACGGGCTGCCGACAGGACGCCGCGTACATGGGACTTTTTGCTGAACTCGGCCTTGACCTTCGTTGGATGACCGCCTGTCCCCCATGTTTCCCGTGGTTGGTCCTTGGAGTTGGGGTCGCCACCTTGAATCATGAACCCTGGAATAACGCGGTGGAATGCAGTACCATTGTAGTAGCCTTCCTTTACGCGATCATCAAAGTGTTTGCAGTGATTCGGGGCTACGTCCGTCCAAAGACGCAGAACAATTTTCCCAAGTTCTTTACCACCTTGTGTTACGGTGATCGTGTATTCGGGCAATTCACCCGCAGTCGATGTAGATGGTGTCATAACGATGGCAAACAGGGCAAAACAAAGGCCCAAGAACAGTGAACGAAACATATCTAAACCTTTTGTGGTTGTTGGGATTCAACGATTGGCGTCATCAGCGCTTGGCAGTGTCTTGAACGGGCAATACTCGTGCAGAGAGTATCGTGATGGGCTCTCGAGGAATTCCATCGTCATCACCGAATGGCCCTGGATCAACGGCAACACTTCCTATTGCCCGTACGGCATCCATCCCGTCAATGACGCGCCCGAAGATGGTGTATTGATAAGGGATAACTCGTGCCTTCTCCAGACAAATGAAGAACTGACTGTTTCCAGAACCCGGAGTGGTCCCTCGTGCCATAGCCACAACACCCGATTCGTACCCGCGCAGGGCCGATGGCAGGTTGGGATTCAACTCTTCCGGTAGCGTATCTCCCGTAGCTGTCCGTCCGCTACGGCCCCATTCGGCACGTGCTTGCGGATCGCGCGTTTTGGGGTCGCCAGCCTGAATCAGATAGTTCTTTGCCACGCGATGGAACAACAGGCCGTCGTAAAACCTCTTCTGGACAAGCGCAACAAAATTCTTTACTGTGATGGGGGCCTCGGTGCCATAGAGGCCAATTTCGATGCGACCTTTCGACGTCTTGAACGTCACCACGTGCGTAATGATTGAGGTAGGCGTCGTGGTGTCTGCGACGGGAATCTCAGAGGCAGGTGCTGATTCCGGGGCTTTCATGTCGCCCAGCACGGGGGGCGGTGTGTCATCGAGTTTCCTGCAGGCCACAATAGTGGTGCAAAGGAAAAGGGCAAAAACGAGTGTGCGAGCCTTCATGGCAGAGGACGTACGATGGATAAAGCTACCAGCACAAATAGTGCTACACCAATGACCATTCGATAAACGATAAATACGTTCATCGTCCTGCTGCGCAAGAAACCTAGCAGGAATGCGATGGACCAGTATCCACTCACCCCCGCTGCAACCGTGGCGGCGAGGAGCTCGGGCCCTCCTGACTCCCACGACAGGTGTTCCAGGACTTTCAGGAATTGAACGACGCCTGCTCCAAGGATTGCAGGGATGCTCAGCAGGAAGGAAAACCGCGCTGCACTCTCACGGGTTTGTCCCAGTGCCAGGGCAGCCGTCATTGTCGTCCCACTCCGTGATGCTCCAGGCACCAGGGCCAGACACTGGCTGAGACCAATCACTAGAGCATCCATGAGCGTCATGGTCGCTGTTGTCTTTGCATGGGTGGCCCTGCGATCTACATACCATAGCACGCCGGCAAGGAGCATAAGGCTCGCCGCAATCACCCGAAGATCTTTCGTAAAGACTCCTTCGATGGCATCCTTCGCGAGAAGTCCCACCAGAACAATAGGAATCGTACCGAGAGCCACGTACCACGTTAGCCTGCTATCAGCCGACTGCCGCGAGAGTGGCAGCCTACCGGAACCCAGGTTCTCCTGGATAAATGCCGTGACCATTCGCAGGAGCTCTCCACGGAAGTAGGCGACAACGGCCACAAGCGTTCCAAGCTGGATCGTTGCCATGAAGGCCGTCCATTGCTCTGGCTTCGAGGGGTCGATTACTCCCAGCAGCGATGCCGCAATAGTGAGATGTGCCGTACTCGAAATGGGGATGAATTCCGAGAGCCCCTGGATGATTCCCAGAAGCAATGCTTCAATCATGGTCATGACTGGCAAATCTACGGCAGGCGTGCGTCACATTGTGTCCCATTGATGGCACGATGCAGCGAATTGCCCACCACACAACCACTTCAGGAGCCTCGTATGAGTGTTCACTCATTGCGAATCTTCCGCATGGCGGAAGAAATCAGCGATACACTGGCGGTCCATGCTGACAGCTGGACGCCTATTCATCAGGACGGTCTGGGCCGCCAGATTGTGGCCTCTGCAGATTCCATCTGCCAGCACATTCGTGATGGTCATGATTCCAAACTTCTGGACGACCGCCTACGCTTCCTTCGGTTCGCAGAACAGGCTGCCATCGACACGCGCAACGACGTCCGCCGTGCCCATGCTCGATTACTCTTCGACGAGGAGCAAATGACGTCTCTCCTTCGCAAGCTCTTTGGGCTCTCCATTGCCATCGTGGAATTCGCCTATGCATTGATGCAACGAGAGCCTGAATATGCTGGCGACCATCGCGCTTGGATCGAACGCCGGCGCGCCTGGAGGCTCTCTCGACGCGAAGCCCAGGCACTGGCCGAGGCCGAAGCCGGAGGCGAGATGGAACCCGATTCGTCCGATCGCGAGATCGAAACCGAAGCGACATCGGCGTAGGATTGTCGCTAGCCTAGTGCGCCTCGTACCAGCTGGAACCTACGCCCGTGTCCACACGAACGGGAACGCCTGGAAGTGGAAGGGCTGCCTCCATTTCCGTCACGACAATCCGACGAAGCGCGTCTACTTCGTCTTCACGCGCTTCGAAGACGAGCTCGTCGTGAACCTGCATCATAAGCAGGGACTGTAGCCCTTCCGCTTTCATACGGTCGAACACACGAATCATGGCCAGCTTCATCATATCTGCGGCTGTTCCCTGAATTGGCATGTTGACGGCCGCTCGCTCGGCTGCCGTGCGAAGGCCCCGGTTGTTACTGGAAATCGCAGGGAAGTATCGACGGCGACCACACATCGTGGACGCATATCCTCTGTCGCGTGTTTCTTCAACGGTTCGGTCGATGAAGGACTTGATGCCAGCATAGGCAGCAAAGTATCGGTCGATGATGCCTTGGGCTTCGCCGCGGCTAAGCCCCAGCTGTTGCGCCAGACCAAATGCCCCCTGTCCGTACATGATGCCGAAGTTTACCGTCTTAGCAATCCGGCGCTGGTCGCTCGTAATGGCATCGATTGGAACGTCAAAGAGCCCGGATGCCGTGGCTGCGTGAACGTCCAAGCCATTGGCAAATGCTTCCGTCAAGCCAGCGTCTCCAGCCATCGATGCCATGATGCGCAGCTCGATTTGCGAATAGTCCGCTGAGAATATGACATGGCCCGCATGCTGTGGAACAAAGGCCTTGCGTATCTGTTGCCCCAACTCCGTCCGAACAGGAATGTTCTGGAGATTGGGATCCGTCGAGGATAAGCGCCCTGTTGCCGCAACGGTTTGATTGTAGGTTGTATGCACGCGCCCTGTGTGCGGATTGATGAGACGTGGCAACGTCTCCACATAGGTCGAACGTAACTTCTCCACCTGCCGGTATTCAAGGACGTATCCCGCAATGGGGAATGACTCCGCCAACTCCGTCAGGACCGATGCGTCGGTACTATATCCCGTCTTCGTCTTTTTTGGCGCGGGTAGCATCATACGCTCGAACAGGATCTCCGCTAGTTGTTTCGGCGAAGCAATATTAAACGGTTCGCCCGCTTCGGCATGGATGAGCGTCTCCAGCCGCGCAGCTTCCTCGCGCATGAAGTGTGCCAGACCGTTTAGGGCCGACGTGTCGATGGCCACTCCATTGAACTCCATGGCCGTCAGCACTTCTTCCGTGCGGAACTCGATATCTCGAGCTAGCGCCGTAAGCCCTTGTTGCTCCAGAACGGGTTCCATGGCCTCCATTAGCTTCCATGCCACATCCACATCTTCGCCTGCATACTCGGCGATGCGAGCTGGATCGACGTCCCTCATGGAAAGCTGGGCCCCCTTCCGTTCACCGATCAAAGTAGTAATGGGTATGGGCTCGTAGTTCAGCCAGCGCTGGGCAAGAGCGTCCAGGTTATGACGTTGGTCAGGGTCCAAAACATAACTGGCCAACATGGTGTCAAACGCAATTGGGCCTAGCACGATACCATATCGGCGCAGGATCAACGAATCGAATTTCAGGTTCTGGCCCACCTTACCGATGGCTGGGTCCTCGAGAATAGGCCGCAATGCTTGTATGGCATCGTCGACACGAAGGCCTCCCGAGCGCTCACCGACATCAAAAAGCCCCGTCGGTGGATTGTCGGATGTATCGTCGACGGCCACATACCATGCGCGACCAGCTTCCCGACACATTGCGATGCCTACAATGGCGCATTGCATGGCATCCAGGGATGTTGTTTCCAAGTCCACGGACACCCGGCTTGCGCCACGCAGTGCGTCCACCAATGCATGGAGTCCCGCCATGTCCTGAACAAGAGTGTACACGTGTGGCACAGAGGCGAGTGTTGCCAACGGGCCGGAATGCGCGGGCATTGCTGCCATGTCTTCCGTCGAAGATGCGATGGAAGTGTCTACGTCAACGCCAGCCAGCTCTGCGTATCGCAAGAACTTCCGGCGAAGCTGGCCGAAGCCCATGTCGGCGCAAAATGTGTCTATGGCGGAGAAGTTCATCGGCTTGCGGACAAGGGCAAGACGTTTGGCGTCTACCGGGACGTCGCAATCGATGGTTACAAGTTTCTTCGAGAGAAACGCCATATCGCGATGCTCTTCGAGCTTCGTTCGCAGCGAAGCTTTTTCAATGGCGTCAATCTGGTCATAGACGGCTTCAAGGGATCCAAACCGTTCTATCAACGGAATGGCGGTTTTCTCGCCCACCCCTTTGACGCCCGGAACATTGTCCGAAGAATCGCCAATAAGTGCCAGTACGTCCACAACATGTTCTGGGGCCACGCCAAACTTCTCGCGAACGCGAACGGAGTCGAAGGGTTCGTATTCACCAACGTCCTTGCCAGGGCGAAGGATGCGCACCTTATCGGTAACCAGCTGGAAATAGTCCTTGTCGCTCGTTACGCACAATACATCGTGTCCATCAGCGCTCTCGCGCCGAGCAATCGTCCCGATGATGTCATCCGCTTCAAAACCCGGCATCTCAACACATTCAAGGCCCATCAGTCCGATGAGCTCCTTGATCCGCCCCAGTTGTGGCACCAGGTCTTCAGGAAAGGCATCACGATGCGCCTTGTACTCTGGATACATGATGTGCCGGAACGTTGGCTCTTTCGTGTCGAACACGACAGCAATGGCATCGGGGTTATGCTTGTCCAGAAGCGACGTAAGGATGTTCGCGAATGCGAACACGGCAAAGGATGGCTCGCCAGTCTGCGACTTCATACCCGTGCGCTGCAGGGCATGGTAGGCGCGAAAGACCAAAGACATTCCATCGATAAGAATAAGGGGTTGCAGCATGGGTGCAACCTAATGCAAAGTCGGCAACATCACAGCGTTTGATAGCCCTTGCTGGCGTAACTTTGCGATCCCAAACGGAGACCCTATGGCAATTCCAGACGTCTGGCTGTATACTGGCTTCATCATCCTGGTGTTGGCCTTGTTGGCCTTGGACCTCGGCATCTTCAATCGTACGCCCCATGTCGTCAAGGTGAAAGAGGCGCTGGGATGGACAGCATTTTGGATGTTGTTGGCCTTCTCCTTCAATGTCTACGTCTACTTCGAGCGGGGCCCCATTCCAGCAAAGGAGTTCCTCACAGGATACCTGTTGGAGCAGTCGTTGTCGGTCGACAACATCTTCGTCATCATTCTCATCCTCCGATACTTTAAGGTTGCTCCACAGTATCACCATAAAGTGCTTTTCTGGGGGATCATCGGCGCACTCGTCATGCGTGGCGCAATGATTGCCGTTGGTGCAGCGCTTATCCATGCCTTCGACTGGATTTTCTACATCTTCGGTGCCTTCCTTGTCATTACAGGGATACGCATGGCGATGGACAAGGAGGAGGCAGAAGACCTGGAAAACAATGGCGTCGTCAAGCTTGCGCGACGATTCCTGCGCATAACACCGGAGTATCACCAAGAACGATTCTCCATCATCAAGAACGGTGAACGCTGGTTCACACCGCTGTTTCTCGTCGTGTTGGTTGTAGAAGCAACGGATCTCATCTTCGCCGTGGACTCCATTCCGGCAATCTTCGCCGTTACCAGAGATCCCTTCATCGTCTTCACCTCAAACGTCTTTGCCATCATGGGCTTGCGGTCACTCTTCTTCGCCGTAGCTGGCGTCATGGGGCTGTTCCATTACCTTAAGATTGGACTGAGCGTCATCCTCTGCTTCATTGGTGTCAAGATGTTCATCCAACACTGGTATAAGCTCCCCATCGAAGTAGCGCTTGGCGTCATTGTAGGTGTCCTTGCCCTGTCCATTCTTGCCTCCGTCGTCTTTAAGAAGAAACAAGCATAGTCGACCCTGACGCAGTCCAGCCAGCAATGTTCCTGTAAATCCCTTCGTTGATTCTACGGTCTACCTGGCTTTCCGTAGCTTTGTGTTACCACACACATCCACTCCAAGGAATCACCATGAAGTCCATTTTGGTAGCGCTGTTGATTGCAGCCTGTACCTTTGCCGTTTCGGCTCAGGAATTGAAGTTGCCAGTGTTGAGCCCTACGTCAACGATAACGCAGGAGTTCTCGACGTCGAAGATGGAGATCACCTACTCACGTCCTTCGGCACGGGGCCGTGCCGTCTTTGGCGAAGTTGTTGGCTGGGGCGAGGTTTGGCGCACGGGAGCCAATGCAGCAACGAAGATTACGTTCGGAGAAGACGTCAGCATCGGCGGGAAGGCAGTCAAGGCAGGTACGTATGCTCTGTATTCCATTCCCAACAAGTCCCAATGGGAGATCATCCTGAACAAGGGAGTAGGAAACTGGGGTACGGGTGGATATTCAACAGCCGATGACGTTGCCCGGTTTACGGTACCCGCGCAGTCTCTGCCGTCCAACGTGGAGACGTTTACGATTAGCATTGGCGACATCACGTTCAACTCCTGCACCATCAACCTGTCGTGGGAGCGTGTTCTTGTTTCCATTCCCGTCAAAGCTGAAAACGAAGCTCGCCTGAACGCTTCCATCGACAAGGCCATCAACAACCCAACGATTCCGTATCAGCAGGCCGCCACCTACTATCTGGAAACAAATCAGAACCTCGACAAGGCCCTGACCTATGCCGACAAGGCAATAGAAGCGAATCCAAAGGCATTCTGGCTGCAATTCATGAAGGCCAAGATTGCTGCAAAGCTTGGCCGCAAGGACGTTGCAACGGCTGCCGCCAACGCCTCCATTCAGTTGGCAAAGGGTACGCCATATGAAGCCGAGTACACTCGAAACAACCAAAAGCTGCTCGAATCGCTGAAATAAATCTCGACTCCCGCTACGATCATTCTCTCCAGCCGTCGGAGGCCATTGCCTCCGACGGCTGGTTCGTTTCCGTCCATTCCCGTAGTTTCCTGCCGTATCGTATCGATTCGCATCGTTCCCACCTCAGAACCCCCATGCGCACCCTCATCGTCCTGCTTCTGGCCGCTGCAACCGTAGCCCTCGGCCAACCTGCCGTGCAACGCCCTGCTCCTTCAGCAACCATCTACGGCAACCTTGTCCGCTTGAATAATCTTGTACGCGTACTCTATGTTGCCGCCCATCCCGACGACGAAAACACCAGGCTGCTTGCCTGGCTGGCACGTGGACGCCACATCCCAACGGCCTACCTATCGATTACCCGTGGCGATGGCGGACAGAACATCATCGGCAGCGAACAGGGTCCGGCCTTGGGCCTCATCCGCAGTCATGAGCTGCTTGCTGCGCGCCAGCTTGATGGCGCTGACCAGTTTTTTGGTCGCGCCGTTGACTACGGCTTCTCAAAGAACCCCGAAGAGGCCTTCACGATCTGGGATCGCGAACGCCTTATTGGCGACGTAGTCTGGATATATCGCACGTACCGTCCGGACGTCGTCATCTGCCGCTTCCCGAAAGACAGCATGGCCGGCCACGGCCAGCACAGTGTATCGGCCATTGTTGCAGAGGACGCCTTTCGTCGTAGCGCGTCTACTGCTGCCTTCGCCGAGCAGCTGCTTCATACGACCCCCTGGCAGCCACGGCGATTGCTATTGAATGCCTATCGATTTGGAACCAGGTCGACAATACGTGAAGGTATGTTCCGCCTGGATGTAGGCCAGTACGATCCCTTGCTTGGCATGGGCTATGGTGAACTTGCTGGCATTTCCAGGTCCATTCATCGGTCCCAAGGAGCTGGCACGCCCAGTATTCCAGGCGTCCTTCCAGAATTCTTCGGCACGGTAGCCGGCGACGCACCAAAAGCGTCACTGTTCGACGGCATCGATACAACGTGGGGACGCGTGGGACGTCCCGATCTTACGCCCCGGGTTCAGGCCATCATCAATGCCTTTTCAATGCAGCATCCCGAACGTTCCGTACCAGCACTCTTGGAGCTTCGTCGGGAAGTTGCCACGCTGAGCGATGTCTTTTGGAGGCGTGAGAAGCTCGCTGAAATCGACCAACTCATCCTCGATTGTATTGGCCTGTATGCCGACGCTTCGCTCACCGAGACGCCAACGACCCTTGCAGGCACCACACACCAGGCTTCCGCTCGCATCGTGAGCCGTGCTGAACGCGCCGTATACCTCACGTCCATTCGTTGGCCCGATGGAACCCTAACATCTGGAAAGGCTCTCGAACCCGACAGCCTTGTAACCGTATCGCAGTCCATCACCATTCCCGCAACAACACGTCCAACAGAACCCTATTGGCTGCAACAGCCGTCTCGTGAGTCACTGTTCACCATTCCAGCAGACACGCTTCTGGGACGTCCCACCTCGCCCTCATCACTGCCAGTACGATTCACCCTTGTCGTTGGCTCCGATACCGTCACGGTCACCACCGCGCTCGCATCCAAACGTCTGGATCCGCTCCGTGGGGACGTCATCGAGCCTTTGCGTATCGTGCCACGTGCAAGTGTCGAGCCCGACGTTCCCGTCATCTATGCTACACCGCGACAACAACTTTCCATCCCCGTGCGCATACGTGCCAACGGTCCCATCACCCAGGCCCGACTAACGTATTCAAGCCGCTCCGGACCAACTGGATCCTTAGACGGCATCAGCATCCCATCCGGACGCGACACTCTCATATCCATCTACATTGCGGCCGGTAGCGTTTCCGCCCAGGACACTATTCGGTTTGCTCTCGCCGTAGACGGCCAGGTATTCACGAAGGGCTTCCATACCATCGCATATGATCACCTGCCAACACTACAATACGCCACCGACGCTGCTGTTCATGTAACCGTGGCCCCCTTCGAACATCGTATCAAACGCGTTGGATATATCGAAGGAGCTGGTGATTATATCCCGACCTTCCTCAAAGGATTGGGGATCCAGGTAGACAATCTCTCGGATGAAGAACTTCTCCGTACGGATAGCCTCATGAAATACGATGCGATAATCTCTGGCGTACGCCTTGTGAACGTGCGGAAGTCCATTAAATACCTACTTCCAGCACTCTTCCGATACGTTGAACGTGGCGGCACGTTCCTCATGCAATACAATACGCTCCAGGATATGGCCACAAAGGACCTCGGTCCATTCCCGTTCACGATATCGAACAAACGAGTCACGCAAGAACGCGCTCCTGTTTCCACGATACGTGCCGATCATCCCATTCTTTTGCACCCGAATAGATTGACATCTGCCGCATTTGATGGTTGGGTTCAAGAACGTGGGCTTTATTTCCCCGACACGTGGGACCCGAAGTATCAAACGGTACTATCTATGAATGATACCGGTGAACTTCCATTGCAAGGCAGTATCCTGCATGCACGGCATGGCAAAGGAAATTATGTATACACTTCTCTCTCGATGTTTCGACAGCTGCCCGCGGGAGTTCCAGGGGCAGCCATGCTCTTCCTAAACATGCTGTCCTTGGGAAAATGACAACTCAGAACAATGATCGGCGCTGGCTTCGCTGGTACCTGGTTTTGGTAGGAGCGCTGGTCCTTCAAATCGTACTGTATTCGTGGATTACGGCGGTGTGGCGATGACGAACATCGACTGGATCATTGCCATTGGATGCCTAGCGTTCATTTTGTGGTATGGATATCGCAAGAATGCCGTCAATGCAAGCGCCGATGACTATTTGCGTGCGGGCATGTCCATGCCATGGCATACGGTTCTGCTTGGCGTAATGGCTACCCAGGCCAGTGCGATAACATTTCTGTCAGCTCCAGGCCAGGCATTCTCGGACGGCATGCGGTTCGTCCAGTACTATTTCGGCTTGCCCTTGGCAATGATTGTCATTTCTGCTGTCTTTATTCCCATTTTTCGGAGGCAGAACATTTTCACTGCCTACGAGTACCTTGAGCAGCGATTCGACCGTCCTACGAGAATCCTCGCCTCGATTCTCTTTCTCATTTCTCGTGGACTATCCACTGGCGTCAGTATCTATGCACCTAGTATCATCCTCTCCACACTTCTTGGTTTGGACATCATGGTTGCCAATGTTCTAGTTGGGGGCCTGCTTATTCTGTACACGTGGCGGGGTGGCGCACCAGCGGTAGCACGAACACAAAAACTTATGTTTGGCATCATTCTTGGTTCGATGGCTGTGGCTGGTATACTTATTATACCGGCACTACCTGAAGGAATAGGGTTTACGGATACTCTCCTGCTTGCCGGAAAGGCAGGGAAACTCAACATTATCACAACCACATTCGACATTAATGATCGCTACAACCTCCTGAGTGGCATTGTCGGTGGTTTCTTCCTGGCCCTCAGCTATTTCGGAACAGACCAAAGTCAAGTAGGAAGATTCCTCGGCGGCAAGGATGTCGATGCCTCACGCATAGGCCTTCTCATGAACGGCCTTGTGAAAATTCCCATGCAGATGGGTGTTCTTTTCGTAGGTGCCTTATTGGCTGCACTGTATGCGCTTACGCCAGCTCCCGTAAACTTCAATCCTGCAACCATTTCTGCGGCATACGAAGGCAACGAACAACAACATAGGGAGTTGTCTGCGGAATGGGAGACGATACAGCATGCCCGGCAGGATGCAGCCCGAACCGTGATAGCGACCGGTGGCGAGGATCAACCAGCAGTTGAGCGATTTCAGCGCGTTGATAGTGCAGCAGCTGCCGTGCGTGCTCATTATGCCAGTATGGCACATAAGGCCGGTGCCGCAGAAAAATCGGATACGAACTATGTCTTCCTGCACTTTGTCCGAACATCCTTGCCAGCGGGCATGGTAGGGTTGATTTTTGCCATTGTCGTTATGGCGTCATGGGGTTCCATCTCTGCAGCATTGCACTCGCTGGCAACAGCAAGCGTGGTGGATGTTCACCTCCTTCTGGCACCGCAGAAACGCTCGAAGAGCGTTGAGCTTGCACGCTGGCACACGCTTGTATGGGGTGTTGGTGGTATCGGCGTAGCGATGCTGGCCGCACGGATGGGTTCCCTGATTGAGGCCGTGAATATTCTGGGTAGCTTGTTCTACGGTCCCATTCTTGGACTCTTTCTGCTCGCCTTCTTTTTTCCCTCTGTAAGGGGCCGTGCCGCAATGGTAGCAACCATAGCCGCCGAAATTGTCGTGTTGTTGTGCTTTCAGTTCAATGTCGTCTCGTTCCTGTGGCTCAACGTCATTGGCGCAGCGGTAGCTGTGGCGGTAGGCAACCTGATGGCCCACCCTTCTGACGCATCGGGCGGGGATGAAACGCCGCAATGATGCCGTGTTGGCCACTGTGGAAATTAGCGCACCACAGGCACAACAAGATGCGATTTCTTTACGGGAACGGAACATTCAAGGATATACACGCCTGTTGGCAAGGATCCAACCATTAACGGATCCAACGTATTCTCCCCATCCGACAGCCGGTATGATCTAGAAGGTACGCTCTCCACACGTTGGCCATGGATATCGTACAGAGTGGCCGTCAGGGTTTGATCTCCAAGACTATTGTAGACCTTGATGCTTAGTTGAGTCGATACTGGCAGGGGGGACACCGTAACGTGGATTCGATGCTGGTCGAGACCGTTGACGGACGTAACTGGAGCGGCGATGCGCTGCGTGACAATGCCAGAGTCAGCGGCGATGTACAGCATACCGTCGACGAAGTCGAGTCCATACGTGCGTAGATCGGATGACAGCCCAGGAATGCCATTAATTATGGAACGAGTCTGTGGATAGAAAACGAATCCATTGCCAACGGAGTCTGCGACACCAATACAAATGCTGTCGGATTTGTATACGGATAGGAATCCTCCACCCGTTGGAATTCCATTCAATGGCCACAGTACTTCCCAACCTGCTTGAGTTCCATCGTTGATACGTTTTTGCGAGAGCGTTACAGCCTGTTTGTATTCGCTACCCTTTGATTCACGCAGTGTTGCCGTAAGCACGGAGAGAAGAGATTTCCGACTGTCATAGGCAATAATTGCCTCAACACCTTCCGCAATCAAGCCAACGGAGAGATCAGTGACTACGTTTCGAGATACGTCGAGAAGGAAGAGAATAGGAGAAGAACCAGCATCGCTGCTATTCGATGCTCGAAATGCGAAAAGTACACTGTCCCGATTGATGCGATATACGGAAGTGAGATACTTACCAATTTCTTGTTCGGGCGGATAGATCGCCGACAAGTCTGCGATTTCGTTGAACTGAAGGCTGTCGGACATTTGTGCATGATACACCTTTCCGTTACGGCCTATCTGCCACACTTCCTCGTCTGAAAATATCATGGGATCATCGGATCTGATCTCCTGCTGTGGAGTTGAGGTCCACACTGTGACGAAACTACCATCATCGTTTATTTTCTTTATGTTTCGATCTCCAGATCCGTCATACGCTATGATGGTCTCATCATTCACTCTTTCATAGTGTCTTCGATAAGAGTATACAGGATGAATTGTTGAGTCGTACAAGCGTCCGACAACAGTAGTAGAGGACCACACAGGTGGTGTTGAACCACGAAATCCGTATCGTATGTGTGGTTGGCATGCATATAGGCTATCGTTGATGCGTACGACGTGCCGGAGATTCCCTTTGACTCCATGCCGTATTTCTCCAACAGTGCCTTTACTTCGTACTACACGGAAGAGACGTCCATCGACATTCAGCACCACGATGGAGTCAGAAACAATTGCACAAGACGCCCGAACGTTGGGAGCGTTCGTAATCTCTTCCATCGGAATATGGATGGTATCCAATCCAAAGCGAACACGTGTAACGCCTCTGCCCGAAAGGGCCTCGACGTCGTGATAGCGCTGTATGTCTTCGACAGATATTGTTGAGCTTCCATGCATGAACGTCATCTTCCTCGGCCTGCCCATGTCGTCCAAAGAATCAAGATTGTAGAGACTTGGCTCATCATTTTGCTTCGTCATAACGGCTAAAAGTCCTACGTCGTCCAATCGTGCAAACCGTTGATGAAAATACATGGAGTCATGAGACACGAACGTTCTGCCCCGATCCTTGGAATGATACAGTTTGGAACGTCCCAACCCTATAGCAGTAAACTCTGAAGCTTGAATCCAAAGACCACCTTTACCATCAATATCCATTTGTGAAACCTGCGCATGGCAGCATTTGCATGAGTCGGCTATCACCAGTCTCGTCCTCAGAGTATCACGTCCAGCGATGTGAATGACATCGCGGGCCAATATTGTTGCGGAGTAGATACCATTGACTACTTCAAGCGGCGGCATGGAAATAAATGGGTAGCCCTCGCAATCCGTTTCCGTCGGGCTCCAATGGGATTGGTCGAGCGAAACTATTCCAGTAGAAAGGTCTACTCGTCTTACAGGATCATTCTCCCAGCTACCAGCTGGATAGAGCAGTACCACGTCTTCTGATATTCCAAAGAGACCACTTCCAAGCGGACCCACAGGAAAACCAGGCATGGGGCGCATCAATGCCGAGTCAGAAAGTTGGTGATAGGCATTGTCGATGAGAACGAACAGCGGGAGTTGTGAGAGCGTGTACCATTCGGACCCGTATGCAATTAGCCGCCTGTCAATTGCCCCCGTCTTCGTGCGAAGTGGATAGTACACCGTGGAGCCGAGCAATCTTGCAGATCCATGAATTTCGCTGGTGGATGCAACAGACCCGTCGTGAACGTTGAGATGGACAATGTCACCGTTCATGGTGACACAAGCAATCTCGCTTTGCGAGAGGCCAACGATCCGTTCTTTTCCAAGGTAGGGCACATCCAGTCTCCACTGAGCGTAACTCTGGGACGTGGACAACATAACAGTGATGACAATCAGAAAGACGATGCCACACGCGAACGGACACCACACAGGACGATATCCAAGAACACTTCTGCCGCTACAAGTAGTGGCAACTTCTTCTGCTGCTCCCATCACCTTCTATTCTCTATTCTTGACTGGCATATACACCGATCTTTCGCGTAGAACGCTAGTACAACGAACTGTGGATCGGCCAGCAAGTTCGCTTTACGTTGAATGCGTTGGACATTGCTCCAGCGCTCTTTGGAGTAAGCAACCGTATCTATAGTGGAGATTCGACCAAGTGTCTTCAGTGCAACGAAGTGGCGACATTCGCCACCTTCAAAAGTTCGTTACGCATACATTCGGACAAACATGATACGTTTTCACTCGACA
>JALOMA010000112.1 GCA_025455735.1 Candidatus Kapaibacterium sp. | reverse complement strand
AAACCAATCATCAAACATTCAACGCCGACCGATTGGAATTCGTCGACAACCTTGTGCGGTTCCATGCGTCCGTTGCATACACGTTTGCTGTTCGTATCGACAATGACTTCATGTTCCGTTTCCGCCTCGGTGGTACAGTGTACAATATGGAGCAGTGGGCGGAGCAGGAAGTTTTCGAGTTTCCAGACTCCGTACGAACGGAATACGTGAAGTCCACTGCCGAAACCATTGGCGGGGTTAGTGGGCGTATAGAATTTATGACAACCGGATGGTCGACACCAGTTGGCTTTACATTGTCATACTTCGACGATACCATTCTCAGTCTTGCTTGGTTGCAGGTTCCAGTTATGCCTCAGTTTGCTGTTCGTTTTGATGCCCGCATCTTTACTCCTGTTTTCCGCGAAGCACGCCTTTGGGAGCAAAACTCCGTCGTTATGCCTAGCGTTCGTCTTGTGTTTAACTTCTAATTCAGACCACGACTTCAACCGGACCACAGCATGAAGAACTTGTACCTCTCGATTCTTGCGCTTGTGACCCTGGCCGTGGTTTCTCCAACGGCACAGGCACAAACGTCACTCGATTCTGCAGTCGCTGCACTTAAAACGATCGACCCCGAAATCCTGCAATACTTCCCCCGCTGGAGGATCTGTGAGCCAGACCTTCAAGTGCAAATCCGTCAAACATTTGCATTGATGGGATATGACAAGGCTAAGCTTGACCAGCAGAACATCATGATTACGTGTGCTCCGCTGCGGACGGATCTTGCAGAGCCAGAATACGAGCTCATTCTTATCGAATGCGGTCAGGAGCAAATGGTTGCTTCGGAGATTGCTTCGTACATGAAGAAGCTATCATACAGGATTGCCGATCCCAAGCGCCCCTACTGCTATCAGGATATCCCGCCAAGCGAGCCACCAACGGCACCACAGGCTGCACAGATTATCGATTATTTCCGCCCTACGAACGTCAATCATGCCTTTACGTTGTCTGCCTTTGAACAAACGCTGAAGATTGGCAATACGGGCTTCTGGCTGAATGCGTCCATTGGCACAGACCAAGTGGGCTACCACTACTGGTCATCGGGTGAAGGGCGCGTGACATTGCAACGTCCCTTGTATCAAAACGTCGATCCCGAAAGCCGTGGTGCAATACCCTATCTCATCAATGCTCGCTTTGGATTTGGCTACCGTCTAACAGGTGGTTTGGAAGGTCAAAACAAGCTGATCGACTTCATACCGAACCGCCTCTTGAATGCTGGTCCTGGAGGAAAGTTGGTTGGTGGTTTGGACTTCCATATGCCATTTCACCCAGCTGCTGGTATTGGCCTAAATCTTGAACTGCCACTCTCGGGAATCAATGTTGACACGGACATCGACCGGACGACATATGCTCAATTCAGTGTCGATGGCCGTCGTCCACCAGTTCTTGCCCCAACGATTGATGGTGAAATCGTTGGAGTAGCCGCGGTGTTGCGCGCAACAGGGCAGTTCACCCTGTTTTACAATTGGTGGCTTGACAAGAAAGCTCCAGAGAATTTCTTCCGCTTGGATTTTGGTATCAGCTACGCCGAAGTACGAGAGGCTGCCGTTGTCTCCATTGATCCTGGCACCTTCCCCGGAGAATTCGTGAATTCCTCTTCTTTGGCCGTTCAGGGTGTTACAGGTATTCGTACATGGCGTCCTACGGAAATCTGGGACTGGTTGTATGCCAAAATCGAATATCGCAACCAAAATGCATTCCCGTTTGGTGCCAGCTTCCAGTTCTCCAATCAGATCCTTCTTGCCCGTGCCTATCTTCCAGTGATTGGAGATTGGTTGTATGTCGAAGGTCGCTATTCAACGCCAATACGTGGAGCACGTCCGTTTGAAGTAAAGAACTTCTTTATGATCTCGCCCGTACTTCGCCTCAATTTCTAAGATTATCTTGTGAACTCATAGAAGCCCCAGCGAGATACTCTCCTGGGGCTTCTTTCCGTTACAGTCCCGATAGTGAACGCCTGAATGTCTGCTGTTGTCACTCGTTTACCCTTGATGTGCGCTCTCTTGCTGTTCCTGAATACAAGTGCCGTATTCACGCAGCAGGATTCTTTGACGCGAGCCCGACGTCAGGCAGAAGAGGCCAAAATCAACGCCAACATGGCAGGGTTGCGGCTAACGATTCAAAATGTGGATATATCGAGATTTCCGCGAATCAAGTTAATCGTAGAAGTTCTTGATGATTCGTCGCGGACGTTGGATACGATCAATCCCAAGCTTCTTACTGTGGTTGAAAATGGACAGCCCAAACCTGTTGAGTCCATAGAGAAGATCACAATAACGGAGCGTATTCCTGTCGACTTCATGTTTCTTGTTGATGTAACGGGAACCATGCAGGCCCACATCAACGGCGTAAAGAACAACATCGAATCCTTCGTGGAATCCCTGCGGAATCGTGGCATCGAATATCGCATCGGCTTGGTGCTGTTTTCAGATATCATCGAAAAGGTCTACCCTCCTACATCTGATGTCAAAGAGTTCAATTCCTGGCTATCCAAAGTTTTTGCCGCTGGCGGCTTTGATGAAAAGGAGAACGCCCTTGAGGCAATCCTGACCGCAACAAAGGCTAAGTGGAATCCAGCTGCAAACCGTGTGCTCGTTCTAATAACGGATGCTCCATATCATCAATTCGGTGAACGCGGGAATGGCAGAACGTATCTCACAACAGAGGCTACGGTAACGTTGCTAAAGGAACAGTCGATACGGCTGTTCGCCATAGCGCCCATGGATTTGCCAGAGTATAAGGTCATTGCCGATGCCACCCGTGGTGCTGTCTTTAACATCAAGGAGTCCTTTGCAAAGATCCTTGATCAGTATTCCACGCAGCTGACAAATCTGTACGCAATAACGTACCGATCTGACGCGAAGATGGTGCGGGACAGTATCAACGTATCCATCCTTGACGAAAAGAAACGTGAGCTCGTTCGACAGATCATTCCTATTGTGGAAATCGGGCGAAAGTTCATTATTGAAAACCTACTGTTCCCATCATCCAGCTCTGTTCTGCCTGACAGTGTGGCGGAGCTTGACGTATTAACGGATTTCATGAAGAGTCGGCCCGCAGTCAATGTTCGTGTGGAAGGTCACACGGATAACAAGGGCTCTATGGCAGTCAATAAGGCCCTTTCGCTGCAGCGAGCGGAGAGTGTCAAGGCCTATCTTGTTCAGCGAGGCATTGCTGCTGAACGTGTCGAAACAAAGGGTTTCGGGCCAGCGCGACCAATCGGTGACAATGCAACGGAATTTGGAAGAAGCCTCAACCGCAGGACAGAAATCGTCATCACTGCGAAGTGATATCTGCGGCCTCAACTACCCGGATGCCCGCGCTGCGGAAGATGTTCATGTATTCTTGGTGAATGGGCCTCGTTGGATCATCAAGGAGGTTGACGACACGCACTGGCTGCGTCAGCGATGCATGCAGGTTCATGGCCTGCGCTGTTGCCTCCGTGCGCGTACGGATGGCTCCCAGACTGTCAGCATTCAGACTGCCACAAACATAGAGTGTGGCTGGGAGAGAGCTCTTCGTGACAAGTCCTGTCACCATAGAGACAATAAGAGACTGCTTGCCAAGCGCCGTCTGTTTGGACTGTGTGAGCGCCTTGATAATCATGGACCGGTACTCGCCGATATTGGCACACCAGGGGTCCGTCACGGAACTGCCAAGCACGAGGTCGGTTGTTAACGAGTCCTTGCCTACATCACGGATAACAGTTTCGGCAACGATGTTTGCCTTGTTTGCATCAACCGACGAAAACACAATCGTGTAGGCCACACGCTGGGCATTTTTCTTGCGCTGCTTGTCAATCGCAGAGGTGTTCTTGGGCATTTGACGATAAACAATGCTCAAGGTCAAGCCAGTGATTGCAACAAAGGCGAAGGCTGCATAGACGAACTTCCACGCGCCTTTCTTCGGTGCGGGAAACACCGGTTCGATGTCGGATTCGGGAGGAGTACTCATTCTTCGGTTACCAATTTTGACGCGTCAACATCGACGGTCACAGGATAGTTGCCTGTAAAGCATGCCGTGCAATAACCCATACCAGGCCCGGAAGGAACGGCTTGCATGAGCCCCTCGACGCTCAGATATCGAAGTGAATCGGCCCCAAGGTATGTCGCTATCTCTTCTTCTGACGAATAATGGTTGGCGATGAGCTCGTCGCGGCTTGGGAAGTCCATTCCATACATGCAGGGATACTTGACGGGAGGCGATGTTATGCGCAGGTGAACTTCGGCGGGTTGTGCTTCCCTGATAAGGTTGACAAGGGATCTCGACGTCGTGCCGCGTACGATGGAGTCGTCGACGACAACCACGCGCCGGGACGCTAGGACACCACGAACGACGTTGAATTTTGTCTTGACTTTGAATTCACGTGTGTTTTGTCCCGGAGCAATAAATGTGCGTCCAACATAATGCGACCGGATCAAGCCGATTTCATATCTCGTTGGTCCGGCATTTCGCTCATTGACTCGCGCATAACCCAACGTTGCCGTGTTACCGGAGTCTGGTACGGCAATGACAACCGTCTTGTCTTCTTCGGTTCCCGGAACTGGGCTCTCCTCAGCATTGCGGCGGACTTTGTCGACATTTTCACCAAAGATCTTTGAATCTGGCCGCGAGAAGTAGATGTATTCAAAAATGCAATGGGAGGACTTGTCCATTGACTCGTTAATGTAATGCGACACGAACTCGCCGGTCTCCAGCGTTCGTTCGTTGATCTCGAGGATTTCATTGTGTTCGACGTCGCGAACATATTCGGCGCTAAGAATGTCGAGGGCACATGTCTCAGAAGCTACGATGTAAGCCGTGCCACCATCATGGCGAAGGCGGCCGATGCAGAGGGGCCTGAATCCATGGGGGTCGCGTGCAGCATACATGGAGTTTTCACCCTGCATGACGAGTGAATAAGCACCGTGAGTAGTTTGAACAGCTTCTCGGATGCGCTCGATTTGTGTGTCCTTACGGCTTCGAGCGATGAGGTGCAGGAAAATTTCACTGTCCGTGGTGGTCTGGAAAATGGCGCCGTCATCTTTCAACGCCGTTCGTAGTTCTTTGGTGTTCGTTAGGTTGCCATTATGGGCTAGGGCAAAGAGGCCGTGCCGATAGTTGAAATGAAACGGCTGAATATTTGCCAACGAGTTGCTGCCCGTTGTGGAATAGCGATTGTGGCCAATTGCAGAATGGCCGCGAAGGGTTGTCTCAAAAACCTCCGGATCGCCGAATACATCCAGCACCAGACCCTCGCCCTTATGTACGCCGAAGCGTGTGGACCGCTTCTGTTCGTCCTGATACATGGTAACAATTCCCGATGCCTCCTGGCCACGATGTTGCAGCGCATGGAGGGCATAATATGCCATGACGGAAGCACGGGGGTGATTGAAGACGCCAACGATACCGCACATGGATTATTCTTCGTTCATGTTGTGAAACACGTTCTGGACGTCGTCATCCTCTTCGATGCGTTCGATGAGTTTGATAACGTCTTCGGCTTGATCGTCCGTAAGGGTGACCGTGTTGTTGGGAATACGGCGCAGCTCGGCGGTTTCCACCTTGATGTTGCCTTGTTCGAGAGCCTTCTGCATTGGTGCGAAGTCCGTGAACGACGTGTAGACGGTGACATCGCCTTCGCCAGCGCGAATGTCCTCGGCGCCATGTTCGATGAGCATCATCTCGAGGTCGTCCATCACAACGCCAGCAATGGGGATAACGAAGACGCCCTTCCGTTCAAAAATGAACTCTAGTGAGCCAGAAGTGCCTAGGGATCCTCCTGCCTTGTTAAAGTAGGAGCGGATGTTGGCTACGGTACGGGTATTGTTGTCGGTTGCTGTTTCCACCCACACGGCTACGCCATGGGGTGCATATCCTTCAAAGTTGACCTCGGCGAGTTCGGCGGCGTCTTTTCCTGCGGCTTTCTTAATGGCGTTCTCGACGTTGTCCTTTGGCATGTTGGCCGCCTTGGCATTCTGGACAGCGGCGCGCAAGCGAGGATTCGTTTCGGGGTCGGGGCCCCCTGTCTTTACGGCAATGGAGATTTCGCGGCCAAGGCGCGTAAACACGCGTGACATATTTGCCCAGCGTTTTTCCTTGCGAGCGCGCCGAAACTCAAATGCTCTACCCATGGGAATACACCTTGTGTGATGATTACAGTCGTTTTTGGAAAAGTCGATACGTTCGGTAGGGCTCGCCGTTCATGGTTGTTGTGAGCCCGCGAACCATCATGGTGTTGTCTTCAAGGATCCATGAAGCTTCGCCATAGCGAATGCCATTGGCCAAAGCCCTGCTGGCAACAGTATGGTACATAATGCCATCGATACCTTTGCCTTTGAATTCAGGCAGCACGCCTAGGACGATAATTCGAACAGTGTCGATACGCTTCTTCTTTGTGAGGAGGTGCCAAGCGCCTGTGACAATGTTCCCAGAGCGGTTGTGAATGAGGCACTGGTTAATGTCGGGCAAAGCCAGGCAAAAACCGGCTGGTTTACCATGGGATTCCACGATGAAGACGTAGTCTGGAACGGCAATTTGTTTTAAATCAGCCGCCAGAAAATCAAACTCTTCGTTTGTCATTTTCACGAAGCCCCAGTTGTCCTCCCAGGCCTCGTTATAGATATCCTTAAGCAAGCGAATATCGTTTGCGAGTTGTTGCTTGTTATTCAGCGCCACATTGCGAATGGTGATCGCGTTGCGTTGCATGAGGGCAGCCTGAAGGCGGTTGAGCTTCTCGGTGCGGAACGTCTGCTGATCCAGCAGGAAAGCATAAAGGTCCTTGACTTTATCGAATCCGGCACCACGAATCAGGTCCTGATAGTACGGCGGATTGTAGGTCATCAAGACGACGGGCGGACCATCAAACCCATCTACGAGCAAGCCTACTTCGTCATTCATGGACGGGTTGACGGGGCCTCGTATGTCGGTTTTTCCTCGTTCTCGAAGCCACTGTTCTGCAGCCGAAAACAGGGATGTGGCTACTGCCTGGTCCTGAATGCACTCGAAGAAACCAAAAAAGCCCACAGAATCATTGTGGGCGGCATTGTGGTTGGCATTGGTGATGGCGGCGATTCGTCCCACAACGGTGCCATTACGTTCTGCGAGGAACATCTGCAATTCCGCGTGGGTATAGAAGGGGTTCACTTTCTGATTCAGGAGCTTCTTACGATCCATGATCAGCGGGGCTACCCATCGCGGATCGTTGGCGTAAAAACTCCATTGCGCTTTGATGAAGGGCAGCGTGTCGGTTGCCGCTAGCGCACGGACGGTATGGCTCATGGTGGTCTCCGCGTGCAGTGAACTACGAAATTACCATTCCTGCCGGTTGTATCTTCGATGCATGATCTATTCCATGATTCTGGTGGCCCTTTTTGGGGCTGTTATGGCTGGCGCACAAGGGATGGCCCCTCGTTGTGCTGATGATGCTAGGCGCCTCACGGCTGCAATTACTGCTGACTCGTTATTGGCGGGAACCTTGGCACGTTTTGTGGATCACTATCCACGCCGCCTTTCGGGGTCGGCGATGCTGGAAGCATCGCTGGACGACATCATAGCGCGCCTTCGGCAGGACGGCTGGAATGTGCGCACGCAGCCTGTTATGGTGCCCCACTGGGAGCGCGGGGAAGAGTCCTTGACGATGGCCTCTCCCGTAACCCGCCGTCTACCCATGCTTGGTTTGGGAGGCAGTATTGGCACCGGCGGAAGACCCCTACGGGCGGCTGTGTTGGTTGTTCAGTCCTTTGCCGAACTGGAGCGCCGGGCCACTGAAGCGCGCGGTCGCATCGTAGTCTTCAATGTGCCGTTCACGACCTATGGTGAAACCGTTCAGATTCGGTCCCGCGGAGCCATTGCGGCCGCCAAGGCTGGGGCCGTTGCGTCTCTTGTACGAAGCGTGGGACCGTATGGCATCCAAACGCCCCACACAGGGGGCATGGCCTATGATAGTGCCGTTGCCAGGATACCCCATGCAGCCATCACGATGGAGGACGCCATGATGCTGCAGCGGTTCCAGGACCGTGGCGAGGCCGTAGAACTGGAGCTAGTGATGAATGGCCAATGGTTTGCCGAGGCCCCTTCCCGAAATGTCGTGATTGAACTACCTGGTACGGAATTGCCACAGGAGGTTGTGGTGATGGGAGGACACATTGATTCTTGGGATGTTGGCCAAGGGGCAATGGATGATGCAGGCGGTTGCTTCGCAGCATGGCGAGCCCTCCATGCCATGAGAGCCTTGGGCATGAAGCCGCGACGTACCATTCGCGTGGTCTTCTGGACGAATGAAGAAAACGGCCTACGCGGTGGTCTGGCTTATGCAGAACAAACGGCGATGGAAAAACATGTCCTGGCGATCGAGAGTGATGAAGGGACCTTCGCGCCGCGCGGTTTTCAGACGAATGCCAAGGGAGCGTTGTTCGCCACGCTGAAGGAGATTGGTTCGTTGTTGGCCCCCATCAATGCCTCGGCCGTTGTGGAAGGTGGAGGAGGTGCGGACATCTCGCCACTGGAGAAAAAAGGCGTGCCCGTGATGTCCCTGCAAGTAGATGGGAGCCGCTATTTCTGGTATCACCATACGGATGGTGATACGTTCGACAAATTAGATGCCAAGGAACTGAACCACTGTGCCGTGGCGTTGGCCGTGATGTCGTGGTGTGCAGCCAATCTTCCATGACATTCCGAACAACACCAATCCCGATATGCTCTCCATTGCCGTTGTAGGCACGTCTTCTCCTTCGGCAGCAAGCGTTGTCGATGCTATGATTCAGGCCGGAATGGACGTCACGATAGGAAGCGTTTTCCCCTACGCCGATGCCCGACGTTTTCCCAAGGCACATATCCAACACTGTAATGTATTCGATGCAGATAGTGTAGCGTTGCTCCTCGAAGGCCGCCAGGCGGTGTATGTAGAAGGCGTGATGCAGCATGGCCAGAAAGAGTCCGACCATCTCATGGAACGCGAGGGGCTGCGCACCTTGCTGGCCATCGGTCACGTGGTTGGCATCGAGAGGATCTGCTATCGGGCGCCCCTGATGATCGATGATGTTTCAGATGGTCACAAGACGTGGTGGGTGCACGCTGTACAACGCCAGGCCGTCGATACCGTCTGCAACGGCAGGATTCCGTACACGGTGTACCGTACGAGTAGCTTCATGGAAGACATTGCCATGACATGCATGTGGGGCCGTCGCGCCCTTGTTGCTGGCCGCGGTGCGAGGAAACACTGGTTCATTGCTCTGGCAGACTACGCCCGCCAGGTGGTACGGTCTTTGGTAGTGGAGTCCACACTCAATACAACCTATCCCATACAGGGTGCAGAGGGCTTTACACTTGAACAAGCGTTTGAGGTGTGGCAGCGCGTGCGGCCAGGCCATGCCCCACGATTGCAGTCCGTGCCTTTGCCCTTGCTGCATGCAGCTGCCCTGTTTTACCCTCGGCTGCGCTCTTCCATCAAGGAGGCAGCTGCCATGAGTGGATATTCTGAACGATTTCAAGCGGAGCGAACATGGCGGGACCTCGGGCGACCAAGAATATCTCTCGAACAGTTTTTCGCACAATGGAAAGGGGCCTTGCCGCACGATGGTACCTCTTCGTAGCGTTCATGGCTCTTTGGACTCTACCCAGCCTAGCATGGGGGCAAATTCGACCGTCACGGACGCAGTCCCTGTTGCCAGTACTGCGGCCCGATAGCGTCGGTGCTCTTGCAGGGGAGTGGATGCAGGTGGAAATGCAGCGTGGTTGGGGCTCCACCATGGATGAGCAAGCATGGCAGCTGCGCCTTCACGCAGGCGTTGCCCTGTGGCGCATGGATACAGCCACAACGCTAGCGTTCACTGCTCACCACGAGCTGACGGCGAGCCCGTTTTCGAGCATCGGCTTCAACCCGAGAACAGCACGTTGGGAAGAGCAATTGATGATACAGAGGCAGTTGGAGAACCTGGTGCTGACAGCCGGAGCCTTCCACCGGTGTAAACACGACGTGGACAATAACGAGCCGCCCGATGACGATACGTCCCGCCGTGACTATATCCCCACCCGACGAGCCATTGTGCTGTCCGGCCTTGCCGTGCGCGCCGACTGGCTGCCGAACGCCAATACCATCATGGGTGCAGGCATTGAGTGGAATGCCCTCCGCGGAGATTATCGCACACCAGGCGGTACCGACCCTGGCTCGTGGAACGCCATGGCTGGTGTGATTACCCTTCGGGCAACACATGCTCTTCCATTGAGTGCACATGCCAGCATTGTGGGACGTGCGTGGGCCGGCATACCACTGTTTACCGATGGACGCCCACTCGCTGCCGATGCCCGGGCCGAAGTAGTCCTGCGCCTACGGCGCGTAACAACACTGGAAATATGTGCCAGCGTTGATCACCAGTTCGATGACGTTGTCTTTCTGAACCAAGGCTCCACCACCGTCTGGCAAATCGGCCTGAGAATTGGTGGCGGATAGACTACCAAGCCACAGTGAATGACTGAATGCTATCGGCAAGAATTGTCGTGACAACGTATACACCGCGCGAGAAATCGTCCAAGGATATGTCAACGACGGTAGAGCTGTCCGTTGATGTGCCGAAGCTCTCGGAATGCAAGATCCGTCCCAGAACGTCGGAAATAAGAATTGAGCCTCGCTCAGGACGAGCAGTCGATGGAGCCCGAAGGCGCACTCCCTGCTGAACAATGGAGACGGTCAACGGAAGTCTGGTAGGTGATGATGGGTCGAAAAATCGTGGGCCGTTGCCGTCGAGGCAGACATCCGTGACTATCAGCGTGCCAGGCGCAGTGAAAACGAATCCAGCGCTGCCACGGTCGACGATGGGCTCAAGTATTGTCGTGCTGTCCGGCCCCAAGAGCGCGATAAATTCAATGCTCTGATCAATGCGCATGGGGATCCATGCGCGGCGATCCACGATCTGAACGAATTGCCGAGCGGAAGGCGAGGCTGGTAATGTAATTGCGGGGTCAAACCATACTGCCAGCGACAACTCGCCAGGTATGAGGCGAACTGCCTCTTCGTCGCCAATGAGGATTGGTGTGACGGTGTACGCAGTGCCTGAGGGGATGCGAAACGACCCCACTGTAAGGATTGGCTTGTTTGACGTCGTTGCCTCAACATACGCTTGAAGAGGGATGACAATACTGTCTGGACATGCCTCTGTGACGAAGGTAAGTGTTGTGGCTGTTGTGTCGCTCACGAAAGACGTCTGCAAGCGGAAGGTGACTTGAACCGATGGCTGGTTGCCGCCAACGGTAAACGACGAAGGCTGAAGACCGACGATGCCTGGCCCTGCAATAGCGGTTACGCGAATGGGCGTTGGCGATGAAGAAGAGATGACAACGTTGGAGTCAACAAACACGGAACGTGCTCGAATGGGCGTGCGCAGGTCAACAACGTTGGCTTCTACCACAGCCGAATCCGTCGTGCCGTCGATTTCAATGGAGTATGGTCTTCTATGAAACGGAGCGAAGACGGCACACGTTAGGCGAGCACGGGCAGTGCGTGATACACCAGGGTCAAAACGAATGCGAATTGCAATGGATTCTCCCGGACGTATGGGGCTGTTGATCACCGCATCGCGGTTAAGCAGTGTGAAAGCGCCAGGAGGGGTGGATGTTAGTTCAAGGACGTCAACGCGACGGTCGACAACGCCTTGAACCAAGGTCACGAAAATTGTTGTGTCCACCGGGATGTTGCAAACCGAGGTAAGCCGATCGGGTGCATCGAATCGAATGTTTGGCGTCGGTAGGACACCATTGCCGGTGACGTAGATGGAGTCCGAACCGCCACTGTGCGTGAAGACCGCCCACGTCTCGAATCGGCCAACCGAGGTTGGCGAAAACCGAATGATGGCTGTGTTGCATTCATCCTTCGACATGGTGGAGTCCGGGAGCATACCATAGGAAAATGGAGCACCAGGGGTTACGTTGGTGATGGACTGAATGCGAACCGGTACGTCGGAATCACCACAAACTGCGTTCACCACGCTGGAGTCTCGGAAGGATGCAATGAAGACATCACCCATATGAACAGTATCGACGTTTGCCCTTGCAGCAACCCGACGAATGCTGACGGGGCCATTCGTGGATTGCCACGAGGTAGTTCGAGAGTTTGTATCCAGGCGAAGCTTGAACAGCAGCCCATTGCGGAGCGATCCCCCCTTGGCGAACATGTGTTTGCCAGACGACAGCCACGAGTGGAACTGTGTGCTCGTCGTTGGGTTCTCATGGATTTTCGTGATTCCCAGTGGTTCGCGAAGCCTCGAAGACCAGATTGCCATGGAGGCTTCAGAACTCGCAATCATGGATCCGTCAGGGGAGAAGCTAATCTGCAAGTCTCGCCTGGTAAGCGACCCACGGTTGGGTTGCGTCGTTAAGGAACTGTTCCGAGCATCAAATGTACAGATCGTTGTATCGGCTCCGAAGGCCACGACGGGCTCCGTTGGTGACCACTGAAAAGGACGAAACTCAGAGGCCGAGGGTGCCGTTCGCCGAAAGATCTCCTCACCAGACTGAACATTGAATATCATGAATTCACGCGGCATCTGGCCGTACTGGCACGAAACAGCCAGGAAGCGCCCATCATCGGAAAAATCCATGATGGTAGAAGATATATCTTGTGGTGTGGGTATTGAAAGCGTTACCGCTGTCTTTGAGTTGACATTGAGTATCGCACTATGGCCAGGAGAAACATAAGCCACGTTGATCCCATCGGGGCTGAGGGCCGCATCCCAAACCGTAAATATCGAGTCGAGGAGGACAGTACCAGTAGAATCCCACAGAATGAAGCCAAGTGAGCTCTGGGCTTCGTCCGAGAATAACAGTTTGCCTCGCGTTACTCTCGCAAGAATTCGGCTTCCGTCCCTAGACATGGCTACATCAGGCAGCAGACTCGGCCGCGGCAGGCGTATGGTCTTGATACGTTCAAGCGACGAAGCATCCACAACAGTTAGGGCAGTGTCGTGGCCTCCGATAACAAAACGTGACTTGTCAGCCGTCCATGCGATATCGTTACCGTTGCCAAGACTGTATTCTGCCTTGTCGAATTCCACAAGCTCCATCGGGTCGAGATATGCCGAAGATCCGCCCGGCTGCGAAACGAGTATCCAGCCGTCGTTTCTTCTATCAGCCGTCCATTCGAGATTTGGATTGACGGCCGTTTGCTTCATGGAGTCAACAATGAAGAACCGTTCGAGCAATGGCGTGCGAATCCGAAACAAACATGATGGGAGCTCTATGTCTGGGACACGCCAGCGGGGTGGTGTTAGGGAGAAATCCACATCCGCCCTTGTCCACGTTATGCCACCATCGCCAGAATACTCTGCTTCACCACCTGTGCTTATGTCGAAGTAACGGG
>JALOMA010000008.1 GCA_025455735.1 Candidatus Kapaibacterium sp. | reverse complement strand
TCGGGCGTCGGACCCAGGATGGTCGCCGGTACAATCACGCTACCACGGCCACCATTCCCGTCGAGGTCAATCACCATGTATTCCAGCGGCCGTCCAGTTGTATCCGGAAACAGGAGTCGGACCCCCCAACGAACAACAAGGACATGCCTGTCATTCCCGGGCCATGGAGCCAACTGGATGACCCGGGCGCGCCTGTTAAAAATGGTATCACTCTCCGTGCCCGCTATCACGGAGCCGTCGGGACGGCGCACGTCGGCACCCAAAGAGTAGAGCAACACTTGGCCCGTACAAGGATCGCAGTACACGGCACTACTGATTCGTGGAACCATTCGAAGGGACCGAGAAAGTGTAGCGTTGGCGCCATTGTCACCAAAGACCATGGACGTATTCCGCGAGATCGGCCACGTCGAATAGTACTTCTGTCCCCATACCGGCACCTGTGCCAGCACCAGGATGACGACCACCACAGAGAAACCAAATGCGTTCTTCATATCCGTACCTATCACGTTCCGATTGCGGGAATACAGGGGAAACTAGGATATTTTTCCGAGCTGCCTTCTGCGCACTCTTCATACAGGTGACTGCTATTCTCATGAATAGCAATCTGCGGATAGATGTACGGACCTATCCACGATTGTACACTGTCATTCCCAACGGCCGTTTCCTCTTCACGATTTCTGGATCGTATTCCAAACGCAAGAATTAGGCATTATGCATCGCTAGCAATGATGCGGTCTTTCTGCTTTGTGCCATGTTTGCCCTCTGCCCTGTTTAGTCCAGTTTCATCCTTTGAGCATGACAGCATACTGACACCGCAGACGGTAGCGATTGCCAGCGATGTTCGAGCACATCATTTCATTGACACTATCGTGGGATACCGTCGACAACAAGTCAAGACACGACAATTTCTGCTGCAAAGATTGCGAGCGCTTGGAGCTCGCGAATACGCAGCTACAATCACCGATCAGCAGGATTATCTGGCATGCCAACCGACACGTGAAGAGTGTCTTGTTTTACCGTACTTATGGCCAGATCGACATCGACAACAGTGCTCTAGAGAATGCCTTAAGGCTCATGGTCCTGGTTAGTATACCGTGGCTCTTTGCCAGCACCAGTGACCGAGCACAACATCATGCCATTGCTCAACCATCTTTGTGTACCCGCTGGCATATTAGCATCAGTCCAAACGTATCGCTATACTATCTCTTGGCGCATACTCAACAACAGTGATACAGCAAGGAATCAACACTTTCTTGTACACGCCAAACATCAAAAGCTCTTCCCTACGCAGCTCATGCGTCGGTTCTTCACGGGGATTGACCGCTTGACAAACGTACAAACGGCAGGGTGTGCACAATTGTTCTGCATCCTATCAACAACATGCCGCGTGGTGGTTGCTGTAGTCGCCGACAGCACTATCGACCAATGTAATCATGCTGCTGACGTGGCCCTGGCCGCCCAATCGAAAATCCCACAATCTTGGATCCTTCTGGCACAATGTAGGGGACAATTACTTTACCTGCAGAATCAACTTTGACCGTGAACGTTGTATTCCATTGACTGTTGACATGCTCACGAAGTGTAACAGTTATGGAGTGATCTCCTGGCTCATAGGTCTCAAAACTCAGTTGGGCAATCTCCGTCGAAAGGCCCCCTGGTGTAGTAATCTCAATTGAAGCCTCTGGCTCCTGATTTAACGGATCCGACACGTTGGGTTTCACCTTGATGTGCGAATAGAAGACCAAAGATGCCACACTTGGATGCATTGAATCGATAGATTCCGTTCCCACTATCATATTGGTTGCCACATCCCTGTAAACGAATCTGACATGATCGGCCCCATTCGAAGCAACGGTATGATAGTCCAACTCAGTTCTCCAGTCAGTAGGCCAGGTACCAGACACAATCATGGCCTTGCTCACTGTTACCTTATCATCACACCATGTGGTAACGGCAAAGTCGGGCTTGCCATCGTCATTCAGATCAACCCATTCCTTCCGCTTGAACGTGGCGCTTGAGACTGTACACGCTCCAGTTTCTATCTTGACAACCTTCCCCGTGAAGGCCATCACATCCGTCGCCACCAGAAATACAACTGCCACCAGCAAGATCATAATGTTCATTGTAATTGTCCCTTGTTGATCAACTCGTTACCATGGTTGGCGATTACAGAACGCCGTTCGTACGCTATACTTTCCGGGAATATGGAGTCATCGCCGTGCGTGTCAGATCAAACCCAGCCTGGACTCATCATCGTTTCTTCATTCCGCACCAGTCGACGAACGGCACCATTCACCGACGCAGTGCCTATCAGCCTTATTGTCGACCCTGACCTAGGGAGTTTTTTTAATACTTCTTAGTGAGGAGGGTTTGTCACTGGGTGAGAGAAACGCCATTCTGGCTCTTCCTTTCTTTCACTAAAACGATCGACTCCGTATCTCTTGATGTCTGCATTTGTGCACAAGACTAGATTCCTCTGCCAATCACCGTTCTGCCCGTCGTATCGTAACGTCAAAGGATAACTGTCTGCAACATATCATCATACGAACGGAGTCGAACTCGTGAATGTTTTTAGCAGCAGAGCTTGGCAGGGACCGGGAGCGTGTAGCGTTGGCGCCATTGTCACCAAAGACCGTGGACGTATTCCGCGAGATCGGCCACGTCGAATAGTACTTCTATCCTCATACCGGCACCTGTGCCAGCACCAGGATTACCGCCACCACAGCGAAACCAAAAGGGTTCTTCATATCTGCACCTATCACGTTCCGATTGCGGGTGTACAAAGGAAACTAGGATATTATTTCGATCTGCCTATAATCCGTCAGCGCGTCCTTTTTTCATGGCAAGCTCGAGATTCAGGCCGAACTTTCCGCAACGTTCACATCCGGACACAAATCCATTCGTCGATAGTTGCTGCCGAAGGGCAGCCCATCGTTGACCGCACCAGATTTCCGTAAAAGACGCGTTGTGCAACGACCCAGTAACCAAGGCCACATTGGGATTGCAACAGTAACGCACTGTGCCATCTGCATCAATCCGGGCATAATGGTCGCCCACATGGCACCCAATATCTTCAATCGGCAGCCGAAGAGACGTTCCTTGCAACGAACGCTCGAAATCATCAATATTCGAAACCACTCCGGCATTGCTACATTCCAGCCGTAGCTGTGGCAGCGTCTTTCGAACATGCTCATGCTGTGCGTCCGTCAAGGCAATGCGCTCCGTGCCATTGGTTGCACTCATCAGTTTCCATTGAATTCGTGCTCCAATATCAGCGGCATAGTGTACCACGGCCATCAGTCCATTCACGTTCACGGCACAAACAACACAGACCAAGGTCACCGTCGTCCTGCGCTTCACAAGTGCACGCAGTATTTCCGTCATTCTTTCGAAGTCGTTTGCACTACAGCCCGGATGAAATGCCATATACGTAGCGCTATCACCGGCCGAACAGTTGGCCAGAACGGTATCGATGCCGATATCAAGAAAGGACCCACCGTCCTTCACCAACGACAGATTTGATATTAGGGTTACCTTCAGCCCCTTCCTTTTTGCCGTAGCCATCGCCTGGACGGCATAGGAACAAGCCAATGGATCTCCGCCGCCACTATATGTGACCCTCCGCGTGCCCAGACTTGCTACATCATCGATGAGTGCATCATGCATCTCCTGTGGCAACATCCTACGTTTCCATGATGTATCAGGAGTTCCGCCGTTTAATAGCGGGGAGTATGACCAGCACGATATACACCGCAAGTTGCATGCATTGGTCAGAACCACACTAATTCCCGTGGGGCCTCTCAACGGCGCGTCCACGTGGCACCAGTCAAATCATAGGTTGCGTCGTAGGATCCGTCGTCGGCCGTGCTCACCATGCGCTTTACCTCTGTTGGCGACGTGATTGACCATTTTTCGTCGAATTTTTTGTCATTGTCGCGATCAATCTTTACCCTATTCCACGTTGTAAAACCTTTTGCCTTATCGCACCGATATTCCACGGTTGATTGTGCCGATTTCTTCCGCCATTTGACACTCTCTCCGTCATCGATTCCTTCGTCCAGACTGGCCGTCGTTGCCGTGCGTAGTATCTCCTCATCGAAGGGGGCCACGGCCACCGTTGGCAACCATTGCGTTGGCGTTGCAGCGGCTGTCGGCGCCTCCGTGGGGGCCGTCGTTGGTGCAACAGTACTCGCGGAATCATTGGCCACGGAGCGTTGCAGTCCATTGGAAACAAGGGAAATAATTCCTGCCAACACGCCTACAACAAGCACCAGTATGATGGCCATACGGAGGCGCACAAACGTTTTATACTTCATGATTGAATTCCTCGTGATTTCCACTGTGTTCGCCATTCTGTTCACGAATTTGCTCGACAATATCATCCACCACGAGCGTTGGGGAACAACTCCATACGGCTGCTGCCCTCCGTAAGGCCTGGGGCCACTGTCCGCGGGCTACCATCGAAGGGCGGAGCGTCTCCACCAACTGCATGGCACGGTCCAACGTGGCAGCATCAACACACCGTTGCAAGGCGTGTGCAGCGGCATCGAGAGCACAATTTCGTTCCGACAGTGTTTTGGCGGCATGGCTTGCGGCAGTGTAGGCATCGTGGTTGGCAAAGGCCTCCATGGCGTGCAGAACATCCTGTGGCGCAAATGATGCGGCCAAACTACCGGCACCATGCTGCACCATCCGATGGGCACGCGCCAGCTGGTCGTCGGCACCACGAGCCCGTGGAACCAGCACCATCGGTATGCCCAACGCACAACATTCATGAACGGTATTGTAGCCCGCCGCCGTTACGGCAAGGTGGGCCGCAGCCAACAACTGCATGGCGCCAACGCCCCTTTCCAGACGAATATTGGGATGTCCAATACTTCGGCCCCGATATAATGGTCCGGCGGCAAGAATGATGGTGATATCCCGCTGACACTCGACCATCTGCCGGGCACCGTGCATTGCTTCGTCGATGGACGTATCGCCGCCGCCGCCAACGGACCAATACAGCACGCGGTGATGCTCTGGAATGCCGAGTTCGGCACGAACGACGGCAGCAGGCAAGAGGGACGATGTATCGTGAAGGTGAATTGGCCCGATTCCTATGGCATCAGCGGATGGTGGTTCACCTTCGGAGGGTTCCAGTACGGTGTGAAACATCGACCGTGCGGCCTTATACGACGCAGAGGAAGCAACGTGGTCCAGAACGCGGCGGGCAATCAGGACGCGATGTGGAATCGTATCGATTGCTGGCGGCAGCTCGCCAAAGGCACCATCGGGAAAGGTATCCACCAGGAGCAGGTCGGGCCGGTTGGCCATCAGTGCCGTCCACACCACCTGGCGCGCTACGGCGCGATACTGCGCATAGGGTAGGCGGCCTGCGGCCGCCGCCGACTTCGAAGGCACCTTGATGGCCGCCAGACCGTGATGCCAGGCAAGGGCATCGGCTTCGCTACTCGTTAACACGACCATGGCATGGCGGCGGTTACAGGCATCCAGAAGCCAGCGCATGCGCACGAGAACGGCCGTCATGCGCGTCAGGTGGCCCAAACCGAGACCGTTGACGGCATAGCCTACAATGGACAATGGGCCTGGCATCAGGAGATGTCGTGAAAGGTCGCGGTTGGTGTGTCCGACGTCCAGGTATATCCCGGGCGTTCGCCACGCCATGACGCCACTTCGGGAATGAAGTTGCCATCCAAACGGCCATCGGTGATGACGTCCCACCACAGGAAGTCCTGCAGGGCGGATGCCTTCGTGTAGGCATCAAACGCAACGATGGTTGCCCCCAGGGAGTCATAGCGGTCCATGGTAGCGGCAAAGCGTTCTTCATCCACGCCAAGACGTCGCGAGAGCTGGTCGGCAGTAAACCGTTTGTTGCGGTACCGAAATGCATCGTTGCGATAGCGATCGCGTTCTTGTTCCAATGCCAAGAGCTTTTCTTCAGCGGCAGCACGTTCCGCTCGCACACGGTCGATGATGCGGTTGAGATAGTCGATCTGGTGACGTAGTCCGTCGAGAATCGTCAAGCGTTCATGGCTGCCGCAGCGGCGTGCCTCCAACAGGGCACCGAGTGTTGCCGCAAGGTGGGCTTCAAAGCCCGTGATGTATGCCAAGGCCTTGGCATGGCGCTCTTCCAGCTGTTGGATGTTTCGCAGTTGGTCCTGCAGGTCGTCCATGGAAGCGCGAAAGGTATCGCGCCGGATCCGTGCTTCGTCCCAAAGCGTTACAAGTTCATCCCATGACGCGCAACCCGAGCGCTCCACCAAGGCATCTGCGGCTTCCCAATCACGCAGGAATTCGCTGTTGAAAAACCTCGTCCATCGCTGATGCGGATACGTTGGCGTCCCCCATCCCTTGCTCACCAGTTCTCCCAAACGCTGATGATGAAGCCGTCCATACGTTTCTTCGGCCTCTGTCAGCATGGGCTGCAGCTCTTCGATCTGCGCTGGCAATACACCTGCGGACGCCATGGTCATGGCTTGACGCGTAGCCCACCGGGGATCGGCCTCTACAGCTTCCAGTGCTCGTTGCTTCTCGCCCCGTGTGCGCACAAGGGCATACCACCGTTCCTCGACATCAGGGGCATTGTTGCGGCTTGCCCACGTCGTTACCGATGATTCGTCCAGGGTACCAAGGACGTCGTAGGCCAATGATGCAAGGGCGTCGTGCAGGCGCTGTTCCAGCTGCTGCAAGCGCTCGGCGTGGTTGGCAGACACACCGTCATAGGACGTCAGCCGCGAGCGGTCGAAGGCAATACGCTGCTCTGCCCTGCGGATGAATTCATCGATACCGTACTCACTCATACCGCAATCTACAACGGCAGGAGATGCCCACCGTTATTCTGCACTCGTACTACGCAGCCGCTCTGCTGCCCGGCCCACAACATCATCCAATACCGCCCAATCGGCAGGCCCGACGGTCGCCTGCACGTCATCAATGACCATCTGGCGATAGGCATCGTCCGACCACAACGACCCATACAGCCGTATGGGAAGGGGCTCGGCCTTCAGTGCCGTCCGGATAAGGTTGGCCAGCTCCGCGGCAGCGGCGGCGCGAATGCGCACCGCAACGGCATCACCTTCGGCTGCATAGGTTAGCACGGCACGGGCAAGGCGGGCGGCGCCTGTTATCGATGTGGTACGGAGGCGGTTGTGCAGAGCATGCGGGTGCGTGGGATCCACTCGTAACCACGCAGCAACCGGACGCAGCAGCAAGGTCTCGTCGCCACGGCCATCCAGCATCATTGCCACGGAACGGAGAGCCTCCCGGCCAATCCAGAAGCCGCCACCAGCATCGTCGATGCGCGGACCCCATCCGCCTACGCGAAAGCTGTGCCCAGCGCGCGATACGCCTACGGCGATGGTGCCGGTACCAGCAATGACAACAATTCCAGGGTCGGCACCAAGGGCTGCCAGTTGGACAAGCTCGACGTCACTCAGCACCAAGATCCTCGGTACGTCCACGCCGATGTATTCCTCCCAGGCATCACCAAGGGCCGTTGCATATGCACGTTTTTCATCGGTGCTCCAAATGCCTGCCATGCCAACGAGTACCAGTCCAGCCGACGCAGGATCGATTGCTGATGCAATCAGCCATGACCCCAGACTGCGGCACAACTCGTCGGTGCGATTGCTGTCCTCATCGGGTTTGAAAGAGCCCCACTCTACGCGATGCGACGTCCCGGAATGGAAAGCGGCGACCGTTGTGGACGTGCCGCCGCCATCGATGATGATCATGGTTGTTGCCATCAGCCTGCCTTCGGAGGTTGCCAGTTGCCACGCCGCCAGGACTTCAGCTCGAGCGTGACGCTGCCAACGTATACCTTCATCTTGGCCTTGATGGGAATCTTTGCTTCGTCGTCGGAGAACCAGCCCTCGAACCTGCCCGTAAGACCGTAAATGCCAGTCCAGTTTGCCTCGCCGTTGAAGTAGATGCACTTCACGGGATAGGCCGAAGCATTGATTTCAGCCGTCTGGCGTTCGCCCTGGAAATTGCAGATCGTGGACACGGTGTCGTCCATGATGAGCGAAGGAATCTTGATACCGCGTTTGATGTCCACCAACCGGCGTGCCGCAAAGAGAATGGAACTGCCGTCGTTGTATTTCTTCTTTGTCTTGAACGTCTTGGATTCAACCTTGGACTTGTTCCTGAACTTCTCCGTAGTGATGACGCCCCCGTCCAAGTCGAAGACGTACTTGTCATACTCCCACGTATTGTCGTCCACCTTGGTATTTGCCACAAACTGGTAGGAATGCGTCAAGTTTTCATCCATCCATGATTCGTAGACGGAATGGAGGGATACAAAGGGAATGTTCGGGTGGGAGTCGATGAAGACCTTCACCTTGGCCGCCTTCTTGCCGTTATACGTTGTCCACGGCTCGGTCACCGTCTTGATGGTCCCTAGGTTGATTCCCAGGTAGGATACTTCGTAGACGAGTTCTTCGCCGGGATAAATGACGCCCTGTGCGGCCACTGGCAGAATGGTGGCGGCGATACTGAGAATCAGGGCAACAACATGGCGCAACATGGGTACATCCGGACAGTGAAACTGGTGCAACAGACACAAAAGCAACAACGGCTTCATTGTGCATGAAGCCGTTGACGCAGTACACCGTACAAAATTAGACAGCTGGGAGAATTACCTCAGCGTAATCCGGCAATCCTCGATGCTTCGGGGAACATGGCGCGGGCCTTTTGGAACTGTTTGTCCAGCCCCAATACCACAGCGGTGTAGCCATTGTTGTTGTACAACATGCGGCCAATGTAGGCCTTGATCATGGTGCGGATGAACTCTTCATCTTGCTTGAACTGGTCATCCTTCCATTCGATCTTTTTGTCCGCAGCTAGAGCCTTCAGCTGGCCGATCACGTCGTTGCTTACCGTAAAGTCCCGCAGATACTTCGACATATTGTTGTCGTATTGGGCACGAATGGCCTTGCCGTCCCGCTTCATAAGCTCATCGGCCGTCGTCCAAAACAGGTTGTTCCGGCGGAGATCCCGGGCTAGGAAACCGATCGTATCACTCTTTACGATGTAGTCCGGCGTGATGCCACCACCACCATAGACGGTGCGGCCGGCAGCCGTTTTGAACGTCGGACGGTTCTTGACGTTTTCGTCGTTGACGTCCTTCTCGTGATCGATGTTGTCCCCTTCTTCGCCTTCTTCCCGACCTTCACCACGGTAATACTTGGACTTATCCTCGTAGGGACGCTGGATGAGGCGTCCTGATGGCGTGTAATACCGGGAAATGGTCAATCGATATGCAGAGCCGTCACCAAGTGGAAACTGCCGCTGGACGAGCCCTTTGCCAAACGATGTTTCACCAACGACGAGGCCACGGTCGAGGTCCTGAACGGCTCCAGAGACGATCTCCGACGCCGAGGCCGAACCGCCGTTGATCATGACGACCAATGGGATATTCTCAAGTGCGCCTCCGGGACGCGACCAAAGGTCGTCATCGAACTCCGGCAAGCGGCCCTTGGTATACACGATCTTTTTGCCTGCTGGGATGAACTCATCGGCAATCTTGTAGGCTTGGTCGAGGTAGCCACCGGGATTGCCCCGAAGGTCCAGCAGGAGTTTCTTCATGCCTTGAGCCTTGAGCTGGTCTGCAGCTTTCATCAGCTCATCATGCGTGGTGGCGCTAAAGCGGTTTGCCGTAATATAACCGATGTCCGTGCCGTCAATCATGAAGGCAGCATCAACACTGTTGATGGGAATCTTGTCGCGCGTGACGTCGAACACCAACAGTTGTCCTTCTCCAGAACGTTTGATGTGGAGCTTGACGTTTGTGCCCTTCGTGCCACGAAGTTTCTTGGGAACATCGGAGCGGGTGAGCTTGACTGCCGTGGTATCGTTGATGCGGACAATCTTGTCGCCAGCCATGATGCCCAACGCTTCGCTAGGGCCACCCGCAATAGGCGAAACGATGGTAATCGTATCGGCGACAATGTCGAACTCCACGCCGATTCCTTCGAAACTTCCGCGGAAGTCCTCTTCCACCTTCTCCATCTCCTTGGCCGTGATATAGACCGAGTGGGGATCCAGTTCGTTCAGCATTCCTCGGATGGCGGCTTCGGTGAGTTTCTGGGAGTCGACTTCTTCAACGTACCGACGGCTGACGCTGGCCAGGACTTCGGCAAACTTCCGTGATTGGTCGTAGACGTTGTCCGCCGTAACAACCGGCTGTACGTACGATCCAATGCCAATACCGACGGCAATGGCAATAACCGACGTAAGCACAACAAGGCGGGTGGTTGATATGCGCATCGTGCGTTACAGAATTTGGGGGTAATGGTCTTTGTACGAATCTACTGAACTGCAGTGCGGGAAACGACGTGCAACAGCACTGTGCAGTGTCTGCACATTATTGCTGAACGATTACGGGAACAATGAACGTTCCGATGCTCGCGGAAACAACCACTCCATACATCCCATCCGGGATACCCGTAACATCCAGGCGGAACGCACGCGTCGAAGCTCCACCGGATAGGATGGCCGTGCGCACAACCTCCCCGCCAGCAGCAATCACTTGGATTGTAGCTTCTGAAAGGGGCCTGGGCACAACAATGGTCAGCTCGCTGCTGGCCGGCATTGGCAAAGCCAGCGCCTTCGGCGCCGTGGAAGCAACCAGTTCCACGGGAACGTCGCATCGCGATACGCCATCAAAGGCTTTTACAGTTGGCTGGCCAATCACTTCCAAGGTTAGCCCCACACATTCACCGGCAATCAGCATGGAGTCGGCATCTACGCCAACATTGTCTCCATCCATCGGCAAGAGCTGCAACGGAGCATAACAGATGACGAGCGTGGTCGAATCCCCAGGCAGTACGTCCATGGGAAGCTGTGCCAAGGGTACGCTCATGAGCGTATTTCGAACCATGGTGCCATGGTTGATACGCTGGGGAAACAGCCCGCGGTTCACGACCGTGACACGTTTGCAGAACAGGTCCCCAACAGCTACGCTGCCCATGTCGATCTGCGCCTTGCCATCCTGCTGACCAGAGAACCGCAGCGTGAACCCTGGTATGGTGTCGCCGATGACGGTTACGTTACCAGCCGAGTCGACTGCTTCCACATGCCAGATTGCGTCTTCGTAGTGGGAAACACGTCGCACCGAGATGATGGACTGCGTAGCAGATACCACACGGACGGTAGCTTCGACATTGCGACTGGAGTCCGGGATCAAGCGTACCGTCTGAAGGCCATAGTCAAATTCATCGGGATCAATCGCCGTAATGGAGGCAAGTTCGTCGCAGGGATTGCCTTCCGTGGTGGCAAGGCGTGGTGGGACTTTATCAGGCCGGGACTCGATCACCCACGCCACTGTGGGACGTTCACGACACGTGTCGGCGATAAACAGTGTATCCGTAAAGAACCCTTCATTCTGATAGGCCCTGCAGAATGTCAATGTCCGTCGTTGTCCAGGCTGGAGCGTAAGTGGTAGTTGTACATCAATCGCCTCGCCGCTTGTAAGGCGGGCAGCCACAATGGTTCGTGGTGATGCTCCATAGTTTTCCAATTGAATCGTGTCGCACCGCCGCCGCCGAATCGGAAGTGTCCACGTGCGGTCCACTGGTTGTGCCGAGGCCCCTTGCTGAACAGCACCGATGGTGAATCCGGGAATGGTGATGATGGTAATGTCGGATTGGTCTTCGACGTCAACACCACGGGCACGCACTTCACCGTCAAGATAGGGATTTGCCAGGCGTGCAGAGATGGTCGCCACGGGCGTGTAGGAGGTGAAGTCACGGTCCAGGCCAACGATACAATTCGTGCTGGACTCGATGCCCACATTGCGCAGGCCCTTGTCGCCCGGAACACTGTCGGTAAATACAACAGCTGCTGTATCGCACCATTGGGCTAGGGAAACTGTGGGGGGATAGACGTCGAGTGGTCGATAGGCCGTGCCGCCGATGTATCCGTAGGAAACGGCAGGGCCATAACCATACACATAAATGCCGAAAAGCGTGTCGGCCGTCATGGTTTGCACGCCATCATCGAGGCGCACGTGAGCATAAGACCATCCTGACTGGCCAATAGGCGAAAACGTAGGGCTGATGGGTGCATCGTTCAACGTGAGATTGTATGGATTGGTTGTGCCAGCCGGTGGATCGGGCATGACAACGGTTACCCATTGCTCTCGATAGACATCACGAATCTCGTTCGAGTTTGCAGCCGTTCGCTGGCGCGTTTGTACCGTGACGAACGTATACCGTTCCATGAATTGTTCTTCTGGTGGAACGAGCATCAACAGCGGGTCGCCGCTGTTGCTATTGTCAAGGGTACCAGCGCTGGACGATGTTTTTTTATATGCGCCAACCATTGCCGGCCGAGACGTTCGCACGTCAATGGGTCCCGTGAGCGGACTTTCAAAAAACTCTCCGGCATTAATGGTTGCAACCTCCACGCCATTTGCCCGAATCCGAGTATCGTTGAACCGAGCTACCACACGATAAATATCGCTACCAAACGGTAGTTCATTGGACGATGGTCTGAACGGCGCAATAAATGCTCGTTTTCCCCACGTCCGAACGGGATTCATTTGTTCAACGAGGCAATCGCGGGATGAGAGGAAGGCATCACCGGCAGGCAAACTCGTCCGCTGGTGTCCGCCAAACACGGCAATCGGCTTATCGGAAATCACCTGGGATCCCGTCAGGTCTCCCGAGAGGTTTACTCTCATATCCGTTTGTACAAGAACACTCTGGCCAGCATTGAGCAGGAAGGTATCCTTACCGTCAATGCCGGACCTGTTGACGACGGCCGCAGTATTGGTTGTAATAACGGTTGTGCCATCTTCAACGGCCGTAATCGCATATTGGGATGGCGTCATGGATGTCGGCACTGCTTCGCCGAATTCATCTAACGCAAAACTACTTGGATAGGACATGATGATGTAGTCATTCCCAAGGGCATCCACAGGAAGCACCATAAATGCATCACTGGTGAAGGGGGCCTGCATCAGGGCGTATACGCTTACGTCATTGTTGGTGCGGACTTTAATGTGTTGTGGAGCAATGCGATTGCATTGGCTGTTGACAAAATCAAGATTATTCCGTCCTATATTGAATCCACGAAGTTCATATGGCCGATAGAAAACACTTGTGCTGAATACTTCGCTTGGACGAGGGATTGAGAATGGCAGTATGGTGGAAACGCCGAGGGTATCCACAAATTCTATTTCTCCTGTCGTTGGAACGTCGGATGCAACAACGATGCGCACGTGGTGTTCTTCACGGCGTTCAAGGTCGAAGTCAAGCACTGCGGCGTTATTGTGGAAGTTTGGCAGGATAGAAAAAATAAACGATCGCCCCCTACTATCCGGCACTTGGGCAACAGCATTGATGACAGACAGCAGAAAAAGAATAATGATACGTACTAGCATGGTCGTTCGTGCCGAACACGACGATTATTTACGAAACAAGAGGCAGAGAAAAGAGCATGATTCCTTCGGCATTGAAGGCGTGAATCTCGGCGGCAGTTGCGCTGCAACATAAGGACAAAAAGCCGCCACCCGTGTGAGCAAAAAGGGTGTTTTCACCCCACGTTGTTGTGCGGGAGCCGCCACCGTTGCCGCTGATGGCACAGAGGTAACCGTCGGCGGGATTCCTGACAAGCTGCAGGTCATGATCGTGGCCGCAGAGGTAGGCATGTGCGCCATACCGTTCCATCGTCGGGCCAACTGCCTTGAGCAGCCACGGCTGATCTCCATAGTGCCCATACGAGCGTATGGGATGATGTCCAACGACGACCTTCCATCGCATATCCTTGACAGATTCCATTTCACGATCAAACCAGGACAGCTGTTCACGCCATCCATCCATTTTCTGGAGGATGGCCTGCGTATCAAGAGCCAAAACGGCAAGTTTTGTTTCACCACTCACTGTCAGGTCGGTACGATAGTAACGCGCAGGCATCTTCCAGCGGGGATTCTTTGCCGAATAGGCAACCTGGGCACCTGGGTTCAAACGATAGTCATGGTTGCCAAGTACTGGATACCAAGGCACGTCAAGGGCAGGGCTTGCGTATATCTCGGTGAACTTCTTGGTCCACTGTACATCATCCACATCCTTGACCCCATCGGGATAGAAGTTATCGCCGGTTGATATCACCGCAGACGTCCCCTCCCGCATCGCTACGGCGGCCATGCCACGGGCAACGCGGCGCTGAAGACTTCCGCCAGTGCCCCAGTCGCCAACCACCAGGACGGACATGCCGTGCAAACGTCCTTGCAAGCGCGGAGAAGGGGGCGGGAGCTTTTTGGCATGAACAACAGTGGGCTGTGCGCCCACACTGGGAATCGTCCCTGAAGCAAGGGAGGCGAGCATGGCGAGGAGTGCGCGGCGCGAGATCATACCGTAACCTACACATCGTGGATCAAACACGTATGAACGGCCTTCAACTGCGATATTCGCAGCATGAAGCTCACGTTCGAAGAACTTACAGCCAAGCGCCTGACAGCAAGCGAAGTATCAACCATACCGCGCCTGCCCGTAGTGGCCATTTTGGAGAACATCCGCAGTGCCTACAATGTGGGGTCCATCTTTCGCTCGGCCGATGCCTTCAGGATCGGCGGCCTTGTTCTTGCAGGCTATACTGCCGTGCCACCACGAGCCGACATTGCCAAGACGGCACTTGGAGCGGATGCAACAGTTCCATGGATGACGTTTGCCTCCACCGTTGAAGCCATTCACCATTGGCGCAACCTTGGCTATCGAATTCTGGCACTCGAAATAGCCCATGGCGCTATCGCCGTCACGGACATGGCGTCAATCCAGACGCCCTACGCCATCATTCTGGGCAACGAACTGACGGGCGTATCATCCGAAGCCCTAGCCAACGTTGACGGCTGCATAGAGATTCCCATGTATGGCGTCAAACACTCCCTCAACGTTGCCGTGGCCGCGGGAATTGTCTTTCACGTCGCCTCGTCGGCCCTTCCCGTCGTAGATTCGCAGGCATGATCGTAGCCATCCCAACCACAGCTCTGGCCCAACCCTTGGTTGTTTCCATCGATGCCGTTGCCGAACGTCTCAACTGGAAAATCATTCGCGCTTCCGAAGCCGAATGCTCGCGAATGTTGTTGGCCAATACTGCCGACGTTGCCCTCCTGACGCCCCTTGGTTATGGCGAAGGAGTTGGAAAAGTCGACTATCGCATCATCCCAGGGCCATCCGTGCTGCTGCATGACTTTACGAATGTCGCCGGTGTGACGTTCTCGGAAGGCGCGCTGGATATCCAAACGGCAACATCATCTGCCCCCGCGGACTGGTTGATCCGCATGGGAGCACTCCTGCTGGCTGAAAAGTTCGAAATCCGCGTCACCATGTCTGAACCACCTGCGGATTGCACCATCGACTATGCAGGCGCCGGTGTGCCGACCATCGATGTGAGCGAAGAATACGGCGACATCACCGACGGCCCCCTGCCCGCCTACATCTGGGTTGCCCGTATGGATGCCGACCTGGACACGCTTACGGATGCAATCCAAGCCTGCGCCGACCCATCCCTGACCGATATCGGTGTTGTGGAACAGCTTCCCGCCCAAGCGGAACACTTTCCGAGGGAGGGCCGCATTACCTTCCGCTGGACCGACGAAACTGAGGACGCCCTTGACGCTGCTCTCAACCTACTGTTCTTTCATCAGATTCTACCCGAGATACCAGCCGTCAAGCTTCTTGGACGCGACTAATTCGCGCACCTGACCTACCCGATGGAACCTTGTTCCGTAGTTTTGTGGTTTCTTCCACCTGTGCTACGGAGTTCCTGCATGCAACTATACGTCGACAGCGCCAATCTGGCAGATATTCGCGCCGCAGCAGCCTTGGGCTGCATCAGTGGCGTTACTACAAATCCTAGCCTGCTTGCCAAAGAGGATCCCTCCTTGGATGTAAAGGCCTTGTTGCTGGATATTCACCGCACTGTTGGTGGCCATACCAGCGTAGAAGTGGTCAGCACCGACAGTGACGGCATGCTGCGCGAAGCCGATGAAATTCTTCAATGGTTCCCCGAAGCCACCATCAAAATTCCCTTCATCCCTGCCGGCCTCACAGCAGTTCGCAAGCTTGCAGATCAAGGCATTCCCACCAACGTTACGCTCCTCTTTACGGCCAATCAGGCGCTTATTGCCGCGAATGCTGGTGCTACCTATGTCAGCGTTTTCCTTGGCCGTTTGGACGACATCTCCACGGACGGGGTGCAGGCTGTACGGGACACAGCAGAGATTTGGGATACGCACGGCATGGAATCGCTGATTATTGCTGCCTCCATCCGCAACCCGCTGCATCTCCTGGAGTGCGCGCGCGCCGGTGCACACATCGCCACGGTTCCCTACAAAGTGCTGCTGCAATCCATGAAGCATCCGCTCACTGATGCTGGCCTGGAAGCATTTCTGAACGACTATAAGGCCATGGTGGCCAAAAAAGGATCGTAACACTGGTATTCAGGTGATATCAATGACGCTGCATCGTCGTTCCGCCCTCGTACTGTTGATCGTATGCGCCGCCGTTATTGCCACGGCGGCCCTTCCTTCCGAAGCCCCCAAGGCCATCGGCAAGCGCGCCGTGACGTTCACTCTTGAAGACCAATTCGAAAAGTCATGGTCATGGTCCACGAACTGGCGCAATAGGCCCGTCGTATTGGTCCTCAGCGATTGGAAGGGAAGCGACTACACCACCAACTGGACGGCTACGTTGGCGAAACGCTTCAAAGACCGGATTGATTTTGTTGCCATGGCCGATGTGTCGCTCGCGCCTGGCTTCCTGAAAGGCATGATTCGGGGCAAGTTCCGCGAAGCATATAAGATTCCCATCCTCCTGGACTGGGAAGGCGACGTCTTCAAACACTACAATTTCCAATCTGGCTTGCCGAACGTCATTTTCGTGGACAATACCGAGACCGTTCGCCTGCATACCTGGGGAACCGGACAGCCCGACCACGTCGAGCGCTTTGCTTCGGAACTGGAACGTTTGCTTGCCGAACGCTAACTTCGGCCATGCCGCTGCCCGTAGATAAACACCAAAAACGTGCCGAACTGGTACGTCACGCCGCCGACGTCTTTGCTCGCACAGGGTATCACACCACGAAGATGCAGGATATCGCCACCCGGGCGGACGTTGGCAAGGGTACATTGTACGAGTACTTCCGCACCAAGGAAGAGCTCTTTCTTGCTGTCTACGATGCCTGGATGACGGAATATGAGAATGTCGTTCGCAGCCGCGTTGATGCCGCTTCCGATGCTCTCGCCAGGGTAGATGCCATCCGAGACTCCGCCGTGGAGTTCTATGAGTCCCGTGCCGCTCAGGCACCGCTTCTCCTGGAGTTCTGGGCGCATGCCCTTCGCACGGACAATCCCGCTTTCTTGGAGCGCGTCCGCCAAACACGTGACTTCCTCTCCAGCCTTGGCGCAGGAATCACTGCTTCCCTTGTTCAGGCAGGATGGTTCGACGACGTGGACGTTGATTCCTTCACGACCCTTGAGGCAGGCATCAGCGACGGTATCTTTTTGTCCTGGGTACTTGGTGGGCGTTCCTTCCCTCTCGCCAAAGCCTATACCTTCCGCCAAAGTGTTATCGGCCTTGGGCTACTGTCACCGACGTCCCGTTCACTGCTCGAAGACCGCCTCCGAACCAAACTCCGGAAAGGCTTTCACGCAGCAGAACGCTGAACGTTCTACACGAACAGCAAGTACATCAAAACGGCTATCAAGAGTCCATTCCACCACCGTTTGACGGAAAGGGGCCATGGCCGCCGCTGCGCGAGATCAACAAGGTAGGCCACCCCTACGGTCAGTATCGAGATCACAACCACACCAATAATCCCCTGTTGCAAGGAAAGCGAACGGAAGTACATCCTTCCAACACCGTTGAACCACGGCGTACCAAACAGGAGGACGAGGTGAACGGCATAAATCCAGAGTGATTTCCCACTGACCGTAACGGCGAACGACCGTAGCCACAAGGGCAGGACTGCCGTGATGACGGCAGATGCCGAAAAAATCATCAGGACGAATCCTGTGCGGCGGATCACAAGAATGCTACTCATCGGCGATTCGAAGGCGTCCGCGCTTATGCCGACCAGTCCGGCTCCATACTGGACAAGATAAGCCACCCCTACGGCTGCCGCCCCAAGAAGCAAGGTATGCGTTCGTACGATGGACAACCGCGCTTCCACCGTTTGTCCATGCAAGTAGGCACCAATTGCCACTCCCAGGAACAGATACGCCGACCACGGCAACATCGGGAATAGCGAGCCCGTGGCCGTCGTGAAGTATGCAGCCACCCACAGCGGCACCACCGTCGTCCAAGGTATCATCGGTGCCAGTGGAGCAGCCGCAAGGATGCATGCCGCCACCGCGATCGCGCGCTGGCCCATCTGCCGTGCCGACGTGGCGTGCTGCATCGTAACGACAAACAGAATTAACGTGACACCCGTGAGCTGGAGAATGTTGACGGCCGTGGACATCTTCCAGGCATCCGCAGGGACAAAAGGCAAATCAAACACACGGTTGGCTGGAAAGACCAACAAATAGCCCAGCCCGATGATGGTAAACGCCCACCGCAACCGGCGCTCCACAAGGTCCTGGCGCATGTATCCACGTTCATCCCGCTTAAAGGCAAAGACGTGTACGATGCCGGAGACCATGAGAAAGATCGGTGCCGTGATGCCACGTATGGCATGCCACGTACTCCAGGGCTGTATGGCCGTGTCCAATTCAGACGTCCGAACGAGCGCATCCAGCACGTGTCCCTGCATCATCAAGAGCATCGCTAAACAACGTGCTACGTCGAAGGCGTGGAGACGCTGCGCATGCGCACTCCTGGAGGAATCCACGAAACCCGAAGCGGCATCAGGAACATTTGGTTGGGACGTAGGAGCCATCACTGCGTGCGAACTTCGCACAATCCTCGCTGTTGAACACCGCAATCTTTTTCCCACGCCCACCGATGGCAAGGAAACTGATCACTGCCCCAATATGTTTGCAACGGCATTCGGATCTGCACAAAAAGAGTAACACATGAACGTCCTCGTCATCGGCAGTGGTTTTGGTGGTCTATCAGCAGCCATCCGCCTTCAAGCCAAAGGCTTCAACGTTGAAATCGTCGAGAAACGCGACGCTCCTGGAGGGCGTGCCTACGTCTATCGCCAGGATGGCTTCGTCTTCGACGGTGGCCCTACCATCATTACGGCGCCATGGCTGATCCATGAGCTGTTCGAGCTGGCCGGCAAACGCACCGAGGATTACGTCCAGCTGGTCAAGCTTAATCCGTATTATAACGTGCGATTCGAAGACGGTTCGGTGTTTCGCTACAATGGTGAACGCAATGAAGTCCTGGACGAAATTCGTCGCTTCAATGCTGCCGATGAACGCGGCTACGAGAAGTTCTTTGCCCGAACAGCGGATATCTTTACCACGGGGTTCGACCTCATCGACAAGCCCTTTACGCACCTTACGGATATGGTGCGCGTCCTGCCGGACCTGATTCGCCTGCAATCGCAGCAATCCGTGGCAGGCTTTGTCAACTCCCACATCAAGGATGATCGGCTGCGCCAGGTTTTCTCGTTCCATCCTCTCCTTGTGGGCGGTAATCCGTTCCGGACGACAAACATCTATGCCCTCATCCATAAGCTCGAACAGGAGTGGGGCGTATGGTTCGCCATGGGTGGAACCGGAGCGCTCGTTCAGGCCCTCGTGAAGCTCTTTCAGGATTTGGGCGGACGTATTCGATACAATGCCGAAGTAGCGGAAATCACGATCGATGGCTCCGAAGAACGGCCACGAGCAACTGGCGTGCGATTGGCTGATGGCACACGGTTGCATGCCGATACCGTGGTATGCAACGGCGATGTTGCGCAAAGCTACCTGTCCTTGATCCCGTCCCGTTATAGGCGCAAGAATACTGATGCTTCCATTGCCCGGAAGTCGTATTCCATGTCTCTTTTTGTGATCTATTTCGGTACCAATCGCCGCTACGAGAATATTGCCCACCATGAAATCCTCATGGGACCACGGTACAAGGAGCTCGTGGAAGACATCTTTACGCGCAAGACCCTTGCCGACGATTTCTCGCTCTACCTCCATAGACCAACGGCCACGGATCCGTCGCTAGCTCCCGATGGCTGCGACTCATGGTACGTACTGTCGCCCGTGCCACACCTGGCGGGCGACACGGATTGGACGGTTCAGACGCCAAAGTACCGCGACGCGATCTTCCGCTATCTGGAAGAACGCTACATGCCCAACCTTCGGGATCACATCGTAACCCAGCATACCATTGACCCCCTTCACTTCCGCGACACGCTCAACAGTTATCTGGGTAGTGCCTTCTCTGTTGAGCCCACGCTCACGCAGAGCGCATGGTTCAGGCCGCACAACAAAAGCGAAGATGTTGAGGCGCTGTATTTCGTTGGCGCAGGCACGCACCCTGGTGCAGGGCTGCCGGGTGTGATGAGCTCCGGCAAGATTGCGGCCCGCATGATCACGGCCGATGCAGCCGTGGTGGTCTGACGGTCAGTACGTGAACAGATCGTAGCGCAGCCGCAACTGGGGCGCAACGCTTGTTACCCTGCGATAGCTAAGGTTGTGGAGGCAGACTTCGCCACCCACGCCCAGGCGATCCGTCAATTGTACCGTATACCCTAACCACGCACTCACACCAATTTCGAACTGTGATGACGCCGTGGTTGTCTCGGCTCGCACTGCTGCAGTGCTGATTAGCAGATAGCCGCCAACGCCGGTTCCCACCTCGAACCCCGCGAAACGCATGGCGAATGCCATTTGCAGTGGAATCGCCGATAGGGTAAGCTCTACCCTTCCATCTCCAAGTGGATTGTCGAGTCGGTCACGCGAAATGGTCGTGAATCCACTGACCAGCCCTACACTGAGTAAATGTTCTGGCTGCCAAAGAGCCCGGATGACAAGGCTGGCACCATCTGCTGTACGGCCCCCGTCAAACTGCGTCCTAGGCTGGGCGAAGAACGATCGTTGAAGTCCGCCGGCGGCCGTCATGCGCAACCGATAGACACCCGTCGGTACGGCCTGCGTGGTGTCCGAGGCCCCTTTCAAGCAGACAGCGGACGTACAGAGAAGCAGAAAGAGGCACAAGGCGGAGGTCACGGCTGCGGTCCAGACTTTGGATAGAAGGTTGCCGCCAACAAGGTGGGATAGTTCGTCAGGATACCGTCAAAGTCGCCTTCGGCGATGAATCGATCGATGAAGTCCACGTCGTCCAGCGTCCATACGAAACACTGGCGCCCTTCACCTTGCATGCGCTGCACGGTTGCCGCCTGCACACCGGCAGTCCAGCGGGGCGCCCAAACGGCAGCATTGATGGCCGTAGCCTGATCGGCATCGAGTTCGCAGATAGCCTTTACCTGCTGCCGCAACGGATGGGCGGCATAGGCATCGTAGATGTCCTGCGTGGGCAGTCCAACGAGGATGCGGAGTCCAGCGCGACCAGACGCAGCAAGGACCTTCTGGGCGGCAACAATGGTGCGCAGAACCGTATCGATGGCTTCGGGTTCCTTGACGTCAATCCATACGAGTTCCAACGGTGTTTCCGTTGCAATGGTCTGCAGCGCTTGCTGCAACGTTGGAATCCTCTCGCCATGAATAAGCCGTGCTACGGTAGAAATCTGGGCAGCAGTAAAGTTGTTGACAGGGCCCAACAGATAGGTACCCGTTACGGTACGCGGAGAAAATCGCGCATCATGGAAGACAAACGGTGCACCGTCCTTGCTGAGCAGCACATCAATTTCAACAGCATTGCAACCAAGGCGAGGTGCCAGACGAAGCATTTCAAGGCTATTCTCGGATACTCCCAGGCGGTCGCTATTGCGTGCACCACCACGGTGGCCGATAACGTAGAACCCTCTCAGGCGGTTGCGGTTGCGGCGCTCCCATGCAAGCACTACGGGGCGTGGGTTCCGGTCGCGATTGTCCGTAACGGTACCTCTCAAAACCAGCTTTTTTCCAGGATTACGGCCAGCAGCAAGTTCTCGCCCACCTTCATCAGGGACGGCGCGCAACCGTACAATGCCGTTGGCAGTGCCTTGGGTGAAACGCCAACGCCCAATCAGAACGACGGTATCGGACCGGCTGCCAGCCTGGAGATCACACCAAAGGACGTTGGTACGGCCCACGATACTGAAGCCTGCGCCCGTCCACAGCACAGCCACCGTATCGCCAAAGACACCACCACCTTCGGTGGCTTGGTACGTTCCCGCTGCTGACTCGCCCATCACGCTATCCAAGCGACCTGCTCCAGCTAGCTCAGACGTAACGTCGACTTCCGGCACGACGAGCTCATCCAGCTGACGAACGCAGGATACGCTACCGAGAAGCAAAACAAGGCACCATGTGATGCTGATGCGTTTCATTAGAAGATGAATCCGGCAAAAAGTTCAGGATAGAAAAGGCGATCATCGAACGTGTTGAACGCCAGCCAAGCTTGATAGGGATTGGAACTGTACGTCAACGTCACGCCAAGGGCTATATGGGTCTGTTTCCAGAAGGGTTGTTCGATGGCCAACGTCAGGCTTCCGCCATGAATGCTACGCTCCGAAGCCCGTACGTCGATGTCTTCCACGCGCCGGCGCTGGTGGGCCAACACTTCGGCTTCCAGCGTTGCCGAGATGGTACATGCATCGAAGCGAATGCCAGCCGTGACGAACGGATAGGCCAGCACCCCCATCACGCTGGTGTTGAACCCTTCCAGAAACGTTAGGTGTCCGTAGAAGAGCCCGGCCTTCACGCCACCGCCAACGGTTATCCGTGTAAGCTCTACGGACCACATGGGGCCCAACGTGACGAGCGTGCTGGCGTAGTTGCTGGAAGCCCTACCTACCAAACCCAGGTGCAAGGGAAGGCCAACGCGGTAGCGCACGTCAAGTGCAGGAAGGGGTACTTCGCTTTCCACGAGGGGCTGTGGAAGGATGGTCAGGGCAAGACCAACCGACATGTTCGCCGTGAACATGTTCAGCGGATCGGGTGCAAACACGTAATGGTTGCGATAGTCCTCTTGGGCCACAACGGAGCGTGCTGCCATAAGACAAATCAGGAAGACGAAGTATGCTCTCATTCGCGAGCCTTCTCCGTAGCCATCGGTGGGACAGGGCCCCTTACAGGAAGAGTAACCATATCGAAGGCAGGTGTACGATATGGTTCTTCGGCTAGGGGACGCATGGAGACAACAATGGCACCAGCGGTGCGCTCAACGATCAGATAGTGCAACGGACGAATCTCCGAGCCTTCATAGAGGTCCCGATGTCGGCGCGCCGATGCCGGTAGAACACGTTGCCGTGGCCCCCCTCCGCCACCCGATACGATGAATTGTTTTCCCTGAACGGCAAAGCGTTCATACGTATGGGCGTGGCCCGACAGCCAGACCGTGGTTTTCCGAGCTTGGAGGAAGAGAGGTACGAAGTGACGTTTCAGGATGAGATCGTCGGAAACCACCGTGGAATTCGTGAACGGTGGATGATGTCCGCAAACAATGACGGCCACGATCCCGGGATCGGCATCCAAGCGCCCCAGCATATGGTTCAACCACTGCAGCTGCGTCCGAGCGGCGTGCCGACCGATATCGTCGAAGTTGGTATTGAGGACGATCCATGCCACGGAATCAATCGTACGCATGAATGCCTGTTCGGAGGCATGGGGGAAGCGGCTACGAACATGGTTCATTGCCGAGGTCGTGGACCCATAATATTCATGGTTGCCTAGCACCGGTATTGTGGGAATGGCCTTGGCTACGAGCGGCGCCATGACGTCGTCGAAATAGCTCCAATCATCTTCACTGGCACCCCAAAAGACCATATCACCAAGCAACACCAAAGCGTCGGGACGGTCCGTGGCGATGCTTTCAATCAGCCTGGGGCGTAGGTGATCGTTGCGTTCGCGCCACGTCTCCACGGGACCCGTACGTTGCAGATCGCCCACAACGGCAACACGCGAGTGGTGGGCGGCACGGTCCACATCGGGCCATAGCGCTGGTGTTGCTGTTGCGCCACGGTCGTGTCTTGCCAGCCATGCCGGCATACACGATGCCATGAGGAAGACTAGTCCTCCCAGATATAGTCGAAGACCAACCACGTTACTACCAGAACGCATCCCGTATAGGCCATCATCAGGCCCAGATTGTTTCCGGCTTCGGACAATCCAAAGCCAGCAAAAGCCTCCAACGTGCACGCCGTACCTGGTAGTACCAGTGGCAGTAGCAGCGGAACCGAAAGGACGGGCAAGAGCGCTTGTTTCGTGCCCGCACGTGCCACCAACGCCGAAATCACTGTTACTACCGTGGCAAGTCCTGTGCTTCCTGCCAGGACACACAGGACCAACAATCCCGGGTTACCCACGGTGATGGTTCCTACAAACAGGAGCAGAAGTAAGACAGCCAGCAGGTTTGCCAGGACGCTCTGCAGGATATTGCTCAACAGCTTTCCGAAGAGCACGGCCGCCGGTGTGGTGACCAGGCGTAGATAGAGCATTGTGCCCCGTTCTTCTTCGGCAATAAATCCACGCCCAAGGCCCGTCATCGCCGTGAAGCACATCAACACCCAGACGAGGCCAACAGCCATGGGGCGTGGAAGTGGCTCGTCGGCCAGTGCAAAGGCAACAAGGACTACGGACGTAACGACGAAGAGAACAAGCGATGTTATGCCATAGCGTGTTCGCAGCTCGCTGCGAATGTCCTTCTCCAGGACACCACGCAGCCGCAAAAGGAATACCGTCATGGCGTCAAATTACACCGCTGCGCTTCAATCCGAGATAGGCGTTGACGATATCGACGGAAAGATCCCCTGGACGCGTCAACAATGTGCGGATGCCATGGCGATGGAACTCCGCCCGTATCTCGGCCTTCTGCCGAACAGCATCATTGGCTACGGTCTGCAGATAAACATCGGATGGCCTCATTGGCTGCGTCCTTTGCAGTGCCTCGACCTCCGTATTGCGAAAGAGAACGACGAGAACCAAGTGTCTTCGAGCAAGTGTCAACAAACCTGGCAGGCGGCGCTTTGCTGCCGTCCGTGACTCGATATTCGTGAAGACGATCATCAGCGACCGTGATGAGGCAACTGATGCGGCTGCCGTCAGCAGATGCCGGTCATCGCTTTCGCTGTAGTCGGTCTCTATACCATAGAGTACTTCGTTCAGCATTTGCACCTGCCGAGAACGTTTATCGGCACGCACGGCTCGACCACTCTTTGCACCGAACGTGATCAATCCCGCACGGTCACCGCGGGAGAGAATTGTCGTCGACAGCGCCAGCGAGGCATTAATGGCATAGTCCAGAAGTGCCATCCCCTCGAATGGCATCTTCATGACGCGGCCCGTATCAATGACCGAATAAATGGACTGCTCACGCTCATCTTGATACTGGTTTACCATCAGGCCACCTCGCCGCGCTGTTGCCTGCCAGTTTATCGTGCGAATATCGTCCCCTGAGACATAGGTTTTAATTTTCTCGAATTCCATGGTGTTGCCAATGCGCCGCACTGTGCGGCTGCCAGTGCGGGCAGCGGCTTCCGCCAATAGGCCAACCTTGCCCAGGGAGAAATACGATGGATAGACGGCAACAGTACGTCTAGCGGCAACAACTACTCGCCGTTCCAAAAAACCCAGCCGTGTTCTGCAGAAGACATTTAAGACCCCAAAGGAATACTCTCCACGGCGCGTGGGCCGGATGGCATAGGTTTCCGTAGCCGTTTGAGACCCTGGCACAACCATCGTGAGCGCTGGCAATCGATGCTGGAAGGGAATCGGAAGTTCATCATACACTACGCACGTCGTAGACAGCGCCGATGAATTTGATATGGTAATTCGAATGGGATTGACATCTCCATTGGAGAATCGATCCGCACAGTCACGTCGTGCATCCAGGCCTTTCGCCACACCACGAAGTGCCAAAGCATCCAGCACCATAAGAACCAGCCCTCCTATTCCAATGAAGGGGGCCATGGCACCAAGTTTTGGTATCCAAATGCCTGTTACGCTAATCGATACAACAAGAATAGCGGTAATCCACGTGGAACGCCCGAAGAATGTATCCCGGAAAAATCTTGACCGATGTCCGTGCTTCTGCGCTGCCATGCCGGTCACCGTGGTACGTCGATTGCTGCAAGGATTTCGGCAATCACACGGTCTTCTGTAAGCCCTTCAAGTTCCCGCTCGGGGAATAGTTGAATGCGGTGTCGCAGTACAGGCGTGGCGCTTTTCTGAATATCATCGGGGGTAACAAAATCGCGGCCATCAAGAACGGCGAACGCGCGCGCAAGCGCAAGAATTGCCAGCGATGCTCGCGGTGACGCACCAAGATCCACACTTGGATTGTTCCTGGTTGCATGAACAATAGCAGCGATATAGCCGAACAAGGATGGTTCTACGGCTACCGTCTGAATCATGGAACGGTAGCTGATGACGTCGTTGGCATTCATCACTGGTGCGACATTCGGCAAGGACTGCAGCGAACCCAATGAATGCACACGAGCCACGATGCGCTCTTCTTCTTCTAGCGTAGGAAATGGAATGACAATCTTAACGAGGAACCGGTCGAGCTGAGCCTCCGGAAGCCGATACGTACCTTCCTGCTCCACGGGATTTTGTGTGGCAAGAACCATAAATGGTGGAGCCAAAACGTGCGTGACGCCGTCAACGGTAATTTGACGTTCTTCCATGACTTCGAACAACGCAGACTGCGTCTTGGCTGGCGCTCGGTTGATTTCGTCCACAAGCACCATATTGGCAAACACGGGCCCCGGACGGAACTCAAATGAAAGGGAGCGCTGATCAAACACACTGGTACCGACAATATCGGCAGGCATGAGATCCGGCGTGCATTGTATCCGTGAAAATGTTGCGTCCACGAGCTTTGCCATGAGCCTGGCCGAGAGCGTCTTGGCAACACCCGGCATACCTTCAAGAAGCACGTGGCCGTCTGCCAAAAAGGCTGCCACCAGGTGATCAATCATGTTGGTCTGCCCAACAACGATTGTGCCGAATACGTGGCGAATGGTCGTAATACATTCGTGAAGGCGTGCGGCATCGTGTGCCAATAAACGATTGCTCATGAAGACGTCCTTGTAGTTACAGCGTTATAAACTCGGGCAATCTCCACGAGTGTTGTATCATCCACGCCATCGCCGCTGCGGACAGCGGCCATGGCAAATCGAAGAAGACGTATTTCATCGTCCGAGGCGGCAACATGCCGTTGCAATGCGGCAAGAAAGACATCATCGTTGTCATTTTCTTGGATACGATAATGCTGAAATCCGTACCAGCGCAGGTTCCTTATAAGCAGGGCCAGAACGGCATGTGAACCACCCTTGCTGGCATACACATCGGCTACCGTGGAGATAAAATCAACGGTTGTGTTGACGTCCCTGGGCAGCGACGGTATCGGACGCTGCCGGTGGCGCACACCGTTCGCCATATACATAAGAAATGCTATGCACGGGACAATCAGAGCCCACTTCAGTGATGGATACATGTCCACGATGTCCAATGCCGAAGTGGGATTTTGTGTTCTGGCTGAAGCGCCACGTCTAAGCCATCGAGGAGTGGTGTTTCCGTAGCTCGATGATTCGGCTTGTCGAATCCATGCCGTCGACTGCGGACGCGGAATAATGGAGGCAAGCAACTCTCTACCAAGTGGAGCGATCGTCTTGTTCAGCACACCATAGTTCGTGAGAAGGTCCGAACATCCGATGCGAACGAACGATCCCTCCCCATGTGGCACAGCCACGGCAACAGGTAGGCTGTCCAGCCAGGCATATACCGTATACGTGGCAGAATCCAGAAGATAGTACCGATCGGCACCTGAAATATGGTCAATGGCATTGATGGCCACAGCGTTCTTGCCTACGAAAAGCCGAGACGAATCACTGCTGAAGGCACTTCTTGTGCGGACTCCCATTTCTTGGTCCAACACACTAGGTACACGCCCTTGCAACAATACGACCCTGCCGCCACCATTTGCGTGGTCAAGAAGGGCGTCAATGGTTGCTTCGTCATCAGATTCGATGTCGCCAACAATGACGACAGTGTGTTCATAGGGTATGTCGTCCACGATGGAGTCAATAGACCCAACGTAAACGGTGACCGTGCCGTAAGTTTGGCGCCTCACGGCCTCGATGACGGCAGAATGGTCATAGGGCTGTGTGCCAACTGGACTATAGGTCGGCTTCCAGGAAACAACGGGGGGCCGTGTTGTCTCCCAGATGACAACCAGGACAACAAGTGCAATTGCCACCATCCATCCAAGCACCTTCATGAACGCCTACCAGAGAGGATAGCAGAACGGACGATGTTCATGGAGGCACAAGCGTGCTCGTAGTCGGTGACCGAAAGGGGGTGCATGCCATACCAACCCTGCTCAAAAGCACGCACCGCTTGGCGGAATGCCTCGCTTATACCGTGTCCGGAAAGCTGATGAACATAGTCGGAATTGGTTCCATTGCGCCTCCAACGAATGGCACCAGAGTTGTGGAGCAAGGTGAGTACAATCAGGAACCTATGCCGCAAGGCTTGGCGGTAGTCGCCCTGGCTTTCATAGATGGCGGCAAGTCGGTCCAAATCGTTCTCCTCCTGTGGAGCCTCCTCGGCGCGAGGTACGGATACGTCAGCATTCTTTCGGAAAAGCGGAATGCCGATACCAAGTCTGGTCGCAACGAGATATGCCGCCAGTACAATGACTCCCAGACATACCCAAATCAACACCTGATCACTGAACACCACGTCAGTCGTGGACGCGAAGAGATCCTCCAACCACGTGGAGGACGTATCCGTGGCCCGAGGTGCAGCTTCTGCATTTGCATAGCTATATGGCCGCGTTGCCGCAAGCGAATCCAAATAGGCATTTGCGGATGGCAATTCTACGAACGATGTGGTTGCTGAACTGTCGATCATTGTTCCTGCGATGGCTTCAGAGGGTCTCCAATCGTATCAACTTGGCGTGGCAGTTGGCGCCCTTCCTTGGCCGCGCGGATTGATGCGTAGTTGACAAGTAATCCCGAAACGAAAAACACGGTCGCAATCATTGCGACTACAACTGAGCACATAGTTGCCACCACCTGAACAACAACATGAACTGCAGGTCTATCAAGAGAAATGCCATCTCTCAGGGC
>JALOMA010000111.1 GCA_025455735.1 Candidatus Kapaibacterium sp. | reverse complement strand
GTCGTATTAGGACTTTTGGTTGGTGTGCAGAACTTTCTGATGGCCTGTCCATCATGTTCGGACAACTTCACAAAAGGTTCTGCAAATGCCTCGGTGGGTGATTCTTACTCGTGGTCTGTACTATTCATGCTGTTTGTACCACTTACGATAGTCACTGTGTTTACAATTTTGGTGACGAAACGTCTCCGAAATCCGCAGCAGGCTTCGTAATTCGAGCGTATGCTCGTTGGTCACGAACAGATTTTTCTGGATATTTGCCCGTCTATTCTCAAGGGTGGTGAATGTTCTCGCGCCGTTTTGATCTGGGTGTTAAGATCGGTGGCGCAATCGTAGGAACGGTTGCGCTATGTGTGTTCGCAGTGGGCTACTTTGGTGTCCGGAACGATGTTCTGGATGTCGGGTACCGACCAGAACAACCCGTACCTTTTTCCCACAAGCTTCATGCAGGTGAGCTCCAAATGAGCTGCCAGTATTGTCATACCGGAGTGGAAGCCTCGGCTCACTCTCCTGTGCCCAGTACGCAGACCTGTATGAACTGCCACACAGTCGTGAAGGCAGAGAGTCCAAAGCTCAAGCTCATACGTGAATCGTATGAGACTGGTAAGCCCATTGAATGGGTACGGATTCATAAGGTACCGGACTATGCACATTTCAATCACTCTCGTCACATTCGTGCGCAGATTGATTGTAAGAGCTGTCACGGTCCTATTGAGCAGATGGGTGTTGTCAGCCAGGTAAAACCACTCACGATGGGGTGGTGCCTTGATTGCCATAGGAATCCTGATAGCAGGATTGTCGGAGCCCGACCCATTTCAGGGATATTTACCGGGGCATTGCACTCCATCGACAAGTTGATGAAGGACAGCGCATTCCTGTATGAGCCAATCCCTGCACAGGTCACTGAATCGATGCCGTTAACGGAGCCTGCTTACGGCCAATGGGCCACTGCATTGCCAGCGCATCAGGTTGATGGCATACCACATCCCAAGAAGGCGGGTTTTGGTCCCGAGAATTGTTCGGCGTGCCACTACTAAGCCTTTCCAAACACACCAACGAGATACGAACCCAGGAACGTAATATGTCCGACCGTTCAGTTACACCTACAGACGCCAAGCCGTGGCAAAGCATCGAGCAGCTCGCAGGAACCCTGCCTCCAGCAGGTGAGTTCGCTGCAGGTATTACCGAAGCCCCGCATTTTTCGAGCAACGTCAGCAGACGTGGCTTTATGGCGCTCCTTTCGGCCTCCATGGCCTTGACTGCAGCTGCTTGCCGTCGCCCTATTCAAAAATTGGTACCCACTGTTAAGTCGCTCCAAGTGGCCACGCCAGGTCTGCCAATGGACTATACGTCTGTGTGGACCAACGGAAATGTTGCTTACGGAGCCCTCGTACGAACACGTGAAGGGCGTCCGATAAAGGTTCGAGGTAACGACCAACATTCTGTCAATCGTGGCAAGGCGTCTGCAGCAATGCAGGCTTCTCTCTTGTCTCTTTACGATCCAGACCGTATCCGCCGAACACGGGTGAATAGTGGCCAAGCATCACTGGAGAACGCAGTAGTAAAGATTGCAGACGCCGTCAGTGAAGCCAGTGCTGCGGGCAAGAAAGCGGTCGTGCTCACCGATGTTCACGCCTCCCCTTCATGGGCTGCATTGATGACTGAAATCACAGCCGCAGCACCGGCCGTGACTTTCGTTACCGTGCCCGCAGTAGTAGAAGACGCTTCAGCAATGGCGACTCGCGCACTATTAGGCGTCGATGGAGAATTGGTACCGGATCTGTCGAAGGCTGCTGTGATTGTCAGCATTGAAGCAGATTTCTTGGGTACCGACCCACTGGCTTTATATCACACAGGTCGCTTTGCCCAACGCAGACGTCCGGGCTTTTCAGACGCACCGATGTCCGCACTGCATGTTGCTGAATCGCAATACACGCTTACGGGTGCGAATGCAGACGCTCGGCACATCCTTCACCCGGCCCAATTCGAGCAAGTACTCGCAATCATTGAAAAAACCATTGGTGGAAGCAACGTAGGCTCAGATATAGCGCCCTCGGCGACTGGCTCGGTTGTTTCCATTGGTGAGAAGCTAGCCTCGGCCCTTCGTTCCGCGCCAGCTGGACAAGCTGTGGTTTTGGTGGGGCGCCATTGTTCTCCTCGGGCGCATGCAATTGCGTTGGCTGTCAACAATACGTTGGGTGCGATGGGAACAGGGTCGATTCTCGATCCGGCTCACGTTCTGCCGAACAGCGGAGTGAAACAACCTGCTATTGATGCGCTTGTCGACGACATGGCATCGGGCAGAGTTCATGTTGTGATTGCTGCCAATGTCAATCCAGAGTATTCGGGTTCGCGCGAATTCAAGTCCGCGCTCGCCAAGGTGCCTGTCCGAGTGGCGTTGAACCTGTATGAGGACGAAACCGCTGGCATTTGTTCCATCAGTGTGCCTACTGCACATTGGTTGGAGACATGGGGTGACGCGGTAGCGTTCGATGGAACTCTATCCGTGCGTCAGCCGATGATTGCTCCTCTTAATGAGGGAATTCCAGGCGTTGAGGACACACTGATAGCCGTTACGAAGAAGCTCAATGCGGCATTCCTTGGTGAAACAGCAGACTATTATACCTACGTAAAAAATCGTTGGACTGCGCTGCTCGGTGCGTCTGGAAATGCTGAAGCAGCATGGACGAAAGCCCTTCAAGATGGTGTTGTGCCACAGTCGCCAACTCCAAACACGGTTGTGTTGAATGTGGCTTCGGCAAGTGCGTTGCCTACATCAGGGCTGACGCAAGGAAAAGTTGTTGTCGCTCTTCCTGCATTGTCGGTTGGCAGTGGTGCTGATGCCAATAATGGCTGGCTTCAGGAACTCGCTGATCCTGTGACGAAAATTACCTGGGATAATGTTGCCCTGATGAGCCCCGCAACGGCAGTTGCTTTGGGCTTGGCCCCTTCCAAAGAAGCAAAGGATGTTGTCAAAGCGAATGAGTCGGTCGTCACCCTCACGACAGCAGGAGGAAGTATCGACGTGCCCGTGTGGGTTCAGGTTGGCATGGCCGACGATGTCATTGCTACCCAGCTAGGCTATGGAAGGACGAAGGCTGGATCCGTAGGAACAGCCGTCGGCAGCAATGCATACGCACTCGCAGAGCGTGGCGGCGTTACGTCATACCGTACGCTGAGTGGTGTACGACCAACGGGGAAGAAGCACAGAGTAGCAACCACGCAAAGCCACCATACCTTGGACGACGGTAACGGTGAGCGTTCATCGATTGCACGAACCGTCTCGACGGCAGACCTTGCTAGTGGGAGACTTCCTGATCTCAACCCTCACTATATCGATCAAGGTGAGGACAAGAATGGAAACTACAAGGTTCCACTCAGCATCACGCCAGATTACAAGTACAAAGGCCACAAGTGGGGCATGGTGATCGACATGAGCTCCTGTACTGGATGTTCATCGTGCGTCATTGCATGTCAAAGTGAGAATAACATTCCCGTTGTTGGAAAGGATCAAGTGCTTCGCGGTCGTGAAATGCATTGGATCCGCATTGACCGGTACTATCGTGGTGACATGGACAACCCGATGACGGTTGTTGAACCGATGCTTTGCCAACACTGTGACAACGCGCCTTGTGAGAATGTTTGTCCTGTTGCGGCAACGACACACTCACCAGAAGGTTTGAATGAAATGACGTACAACCGTTGTGTCGGTACCCGGTACTGCCTCAACAACTGTCCGTATAAGGTGCGGAGGTTCAACTTCCTCAACTATCATGACGGCAAGGAGAAGTCGCCGTTGGATCTCGTGTTCAATCCTGACGTCACGACACGGATGCGTGGTGTGATGGAGAAGTGTACGTTCTGCGTCCAACGGATCAATGATGCAAAGTACCACGCAAAGGATGCAGGACGTGCGAGAGTTTTGGATGGGGAAGTTGTGACGGCATGCCAGGAAGCCTGCCCTGCTGGAGCAATCATCTTCGGCGACACGAATGACCCCAACAGTGCGGTCTCTAAGGCGCGCATTCACGAGCGTCGTTTCCAGGTACTCGCTGAACTCAATGTGCGTCCGTCGGTGACCTACCTTGCCAAAGTGTACAACACCGACAAGAAGATGCTGCCTGAATCGGGCGGCCATTAATGGTGATTCCTGACTGAACGAGCATAATCCAGACAAGGAAAATGACGATGACAGACCACGGTCAGATCCGCGAGTCGCTTGTACTCGGTAATCCCTCAATTCGCGATGTCACGGCACGTATCGCCAGCATCGTAGAATCGAAGATTACCATAAAGTATCTGCTTACTCTCGGTTTCACAGCCACGCTAGCGGGCTGGGGCTTGTTCGCCCTCTATTACACGATCACAACCGGCATTGGCGTGTGGGGTCTCAATAACCCACTTGGATGGGGATGGGACATCACGAATTTCGTGTTCTGGATTGGGATTGGCCACGCCGGAACGCTGATTTCGGCAATTCTCTTCCTCTTCAGACAGAAGTGGCGCACTGCTATCAACAGATCTGCCGAGGCCATGACGATTTTCGCTGTGGTGTGTGCATTGACGATGGTGTTGTCACACACAGGGCGACCATGGTTGTTTTACTGGCTTCTACCGTTCCCTAACCAAATGCAGATGTGGATCAACTTCCGCTCTCCCTTGGCATGGGACGTTTTTGCCGTGAATACCTACTTTACAGTCTCTGCCTTGTTCTGGTTCGTGGGGCTTATTCCGGACCTTGCCACGATGCGCAACTATGTGAAGAGCGAGATTGCCAAAAAGGTGTTCGGTGTTTTGTCACTGGGCTGGACGGGCTCCACACGGCACTGGCATCATTACGAAATCGCGTACATGTTGCTTGCTGGTATTTCGACACCGCTCGTATTGTCCGTTCACTCGGTGGTTTCGTTCGACTTTACCGTAGGCATCCTACCGGGATGGCACACAACGATTTTCCCTCCATACTTCGTTGCGGGTGCCATTTTCTCGGGCTTCGCAATGGTGATGACGCTCTTGGTAATTGTACGTGAGATTCTGGACCTGAAGCAGTTTATCACGCTCAAGCACCTCGACAACATGAATAAGATCATGTTGGCCACGGGCATGATGGTAGGGTATGCCTACATCCTCGAATTCTTTATAGCCTGGTATTCTGGCAGCGACTGGGAAAAGTGGATATTTCTCAATCGGATGTTCGGTGACTATGCATGGGCCTATTGGGCAATGTTCACGTGTAACGTGGTGTCACCTCAAGTGTTCTGGTTTGCATCGAATCGCCGTAACATTCCGCTGATGTTCATCATTTCGATCTTCATCAACATTGGAATGTGGTTCGAGCGGTTCACGATTATTGCGACGACCCTCCATCACGACTTCTTGCCAGCATCCTGGGGATACTATTCACCAACGTGGGTTGAAGTATCCATTTTCATCGGTACGTTCGGCATATTCCTAACCCTGTTCCTGCTCTTTGCAAAGTTTGTTCCCGTCATCGCAATTGCAGAAGTCAAGTCCATTATGCCTGGTGCGCAGCCTGCTCACCATCATCATGACCATGAACACGACCATGTTGCGGTTGGCTCAGGTACAGTAACGGAAAAGGTGCATTAAGATGAGCTCGACTCCAGTAGGTGTAATCGGGGAGTTTACCGACCCCAACGCTATCTCCGCCGCTGCAAAGAAGATAGATCAGGCTGGTTACCGCAAGTGGGACATCCACACACCGTACCCAGTACACGGTCTGGATAAGGATATGGGTATCAAACGTTCAATTTTGACCTACATCTCGTTCGCAGGTCTGTTGTTCGGAATTACGAACGCCATTGCTATCCAGTGGTGGACGAGCGCCGTGGACTATCCGTTGAATATTGGTGGCAAACCTCTTTTTGCCTTTGAGTTCTCGGTTCCAGTTGACTTTGAGTTGTCAATTCTAGGAACGGCAATCTTTACGGTCGTAGGTCTCTTTGGCTTGTGCAAGCTCCCCACGTGGTACAATAAGTATCAAGATGACGAGAGCTTCAAAAAAGCTACTGATGATACGTTTGTTGTAACGATTGACGCGGACGACGACCGTTTCTCGGCCGAACAAACTGCGGCCTTTCTTACCACGCTAGGTGCGGCAAATGTCCACCTGGTGACTGCACCGTGAACATCTTGACGAACCAAACGCCATGAATCCATCGAAACGCAAATTTCCCGTCTTTACTGCAATTGCTGGCCTTGCCGGAGCGGTGTTCATTGTGCTAGTATTGGCTGGGAAGATCACGTGGTTCTCCACTGAACCACCTCTGGAATTCAACCCGAACATGGACCATCAATTCAAGGCCATTCCTCAGTCGGGCAATACCTTTTTCTCCGATCGCAAGTCCGTGCGAGAGCCCGTGGAAGGGACTGTTGCCCGTGGACAGGATGTGTATCCGCTGCAACAAGGGGATTTGGATCAGGCTGAAGTACTGAATGTGAACCCAGGCGTCCCTCGGACCGATTTCGTACTCGCCAGAGGTCAAAACCGGTTCAACGTTTTCTGCTCGCCTTGCCACAACTATAATGGTCAAGGGGAGTCGAAGGTAACAACCCGTGGCCAATGGGCCGGAATTCCAAATCTTATGCGTGATGAGACCAAGGCACTCAGCGATGCACGTCTCTATCATATCATATCGGCAGGGCAGAACCTTATGCCAAGCTATGCAGACAAAATCAAACCTATTGATCGCTGGGCAATCGTGTATTACCTGCGCTCAATGCAGGGTATTGAAGGTACTGCTTCGGCCCCGGTTGCGGGTGCTGATACGACAACTAACGGAAACTAATCGGTAGCAGGAATCACTCGCATGAATCAGATTAACATCGGATCGTCACCCTTCATTGCGTCCATGCAACGTATTGGGATGGCCCTCGCAGGAGTTGGTCTCCTAGGTCTTGCTGCAACGTTCGCCTTGCATGGACAGGAGAGATTCTTCGCAGATTATTTGATTGGATTCTGGTTCTTTGCCGGCATATCCATTACCATGGTGTTCTTCTCTGCGCTGCAGTACTTGGCAAGGGCTGGGTGGAGTGCCTCCATTCGCCGCATTGCCGAGAACTTTACCGGATTCGTACCGTTTATTCTGGTAGGATTCATTCCAATTATTGCCCAACTTTTTGACTCCCACCATTCCATATATGAATGGGCTCATGCTTCTGCAGCAACAGACGTAATTATTCAAAAGAAGGCTGCCTATTTAAATCCAGCCTTCTTTGCCGGCCGCCTCGTGTTGTATGGTCTGCTCTGGTTCGGTATGATGAAGTTCATCGTTGGTAACTCCGTAAAGCAGGATACAGCTGGTTCGGACATCACACCAACGAAGAAGAACTGGAAACGAAGTGCTCCTTGGGTACTCTTGTACGCCGTAACGATTACGTTTTGCTCGTTCGACCTCCTTATGTCACTCGAGCCGCATTGGTTTTCCACGATTTGGGGCGTCTACAGCTTTGCTGGCCACTTTGCTGCTGCATTGGCGATTATCACTCTTATGACGATCGCACTGCGGAAACGTGGACTACTTGGCAACTACGTCACAGACGAACACTATCATGATCTCGGCAAGCTGATGTTTGCGTTCTCGGTATTCTGGACGTACATCGCATTTTCGCAGTATTTCATTATCTGGTATGCGAACCTACCAGAGGAGACGATTTACTTCACGTTCCGCCAGGCGGGCGGCTGGGAGTTCTTCGGGATTGCCCTCGTGCTTCTGCACTTTATCGCTCCGTTCATTATTCTTCTCCGGCAAGACGTAAAACGCAATGCCAAAGTACTCACGCTCGCGGCAATCATCATCCTGGTCTCACATTTCATCGATATTGTGTGGATTGTCATGCCTGCCGTATCAAAGGTCATGGCGCACGGAAGTGGTGGGCACCCCGAGCCGCATGTGATGTTCGGATGGTCCGAATTCACAGGTATGCTCTTCTTTGGCGGCGTCTTCCTCTACCTTACAGCTCGCAACTACCAAAAGCGTTCAGCGGTAGCATCAAATGACCCGCTCATCTCGGAATCTCTTGAATACAATACCTAAGTTTTGCCCCACGGAAAGGGGCCCTGCCAAACGATGACCATACAAAAGGCCCAACGATATTCGTTGGGCCTTTTTGCTTTTGAGATTTTATGGCGTATGGTCGCGCTGGTGCTATTGCTTGCAGTTACTTCGAGGAAACACGTCGGTAGACCAACCTCGGTTGTGGCATGGCCCCTTTCCTGAGAACGGAAGTGATACATGATGATGGGGCACAGCCTACGAATGATGCGAACGCCTTGTACGAAGACCACAGGTTCGTTTGAAGTCCATTAGGTGTGAATGGTACAACGTGAGGTCCAGCGCTGTATTCGATTTCTCTTGATTCCATTGATGTGGCCTGAAGAATCACAGGCCTGCCGTATCTTTGCAGGCTAAACGGATCACTCATTACCATTCTCGAAATCATGAACCAGCACACGTTTGATGTTGTCGTTATTGGTGGCGGACCAGGCGGATATCCTGCAGCTATTCGCGCATCGCAACTGGGCAAGAAGGTAGCTTGTGTCGAGGTTGACCGCCTAGGTGGCGTCTGTCTAAACTGGGGATGTATTCCCTCCAAGGCTTTGCTCAAAAATGCAGAGTACATGAACTTTCTGAAGCATGCCGAAGAATATGGCTTTGGTATAAAGCAGCTGGACATTGACTTCCCGAAGGTCATCGCTCGTTCCAGAGGTGTTGCTGACAGAATGAGTCAGGGTGTTGGCTTTCTCATGAAGAAGTACAAGGTCACGATTGTCAAGGGGTTC
>JALOMA010000110.1 GCA_025455735.1 Candidatus Kapaibacterium sp. | reverse complement strand
CGTGTAGTCGACCGTGGCGATGGCCGACATAGGAACTTGCCTGAACTGTCCGGTACTCATCTCTCGGAATGTGATTGGCAGGTTCATTATGGCGTTGACATCATTCCGCATATGTTCGGCTACGCGAAGCTGAACAGGATATTCATCTTCACCGACACGGAGCTTGGTCGCCTCCAGACCATAAATGGCTCCACGAAGTGCCAGACCAATACTCGCCGAGGAAATGCCTTCGCGTGTTGCCTTTTCACGATCGATTCGAATTGCAATCTCTGGCTTGTTACGCTCGAGATCACTCTTGAGTCGTTCTATACCCTTAATCCCCGCCGAATCAAGGATTAACGACTTTACCCGAGCAGTAAGACTCGTGAGTGTGTCAAGATCGTCTCCACTGATTTCGACGTTGACCTCTTTACCTGTAGGCGGACCATTGGATTCTTGTTCAACAATGATCTCTGCACCGGGAATATCCTTGACCAAATCTCTGAATCGCTTCAAATACGGAACGGTACTTTCTCCGTCACGCATTGCATACTTGACAAACGCAACCGTCACCTTTCCCTTATTGGATACAACAGTCCGATCAGGCGCCTGAGGATCACCCGCACCAACGCCTACATTACTAAGAACATTTTGAACGATAGGATTGTTTGGTCCAAGCTCCTTTTGGAATCGCTGCTCAATTACTCTTGTTATCGAGTCTGTAACCAATGCATCAGTACCAATAGGCATCTTGATATAGGCATAGATGAAATTGGGATCCGATGACGGGAAAAAGACAGGAGGCTTCCCTGCAACAATAGTTAGCAGCACTGTGCCCACGAACAAAAAGATCATGACGATGAGCATTGCATAGGGTCGCCATCCCTGAAGTAGGAACCTGAGTGTCGTCCGATAGACGTCCATCAGCCATGGAAGGAACTTCTCCTGGAACGGTATAATGAGTTTTGGCGTCAGGTAGTAATGATTGAGCAACCAAAATCCAGCAACAATTGTCGTAAATGTTGCAAGAGTAAAGTCACCTGTGCCAATGCCACCCATCACTCCCACAAGAATGACGAATCCGACGATTGACAATCGAATGGTCAGTCTTCGACGATTAAGCACTTTGGGCTTCTTCCCCATGAACTCAACAGCGAAAACGGGATTGATGATATACGCTACAATCAGCGAAGCCGTCAACGTGATGATGAGAACACTCGGTAGGTAGACCATGAACTCTCCAATCAACCCTGGCCAGAAAAGCAAAGGAAAGAAAGGAGCAAGGGTCGTTAATGTTCCGGCAACCACAGGTGCGAAGACCTCCGCTGCTGCGAACTTGGCGGCTGTTCGTACATCAATGCCTTCCTTAGTGTGAAGTCGATGCGTGTTCTCAACAACCACAATCGCGTCATCAACAATGATGCCGAGAGCAAGAAGGAATGCAAAGGTTGCCACGACGTTCAACGTGAAGTCCAATCCTGGCATGACCATGAAGGCCAAGAAGGATGACAGCGGTGTAGCCAAACCAACGAACAACGCATTCTGCACCCCCATGAAGAACATCAACACAAGGGTAACCAGAATGAAACCAAGAATGATGGAGTTCACCAAATCCGCGATGCTGACTCGTGTGTTCTCCGATGTATCATTCGTGAGCACGATGGAGATATTTGGCGGCAGTTTGCTCTCTTTATAGTCCTTGACAAGGTCCTGAATCTTGTCAGATGCATCAATGAGATTCTCCCCTGCCTTCTTGAGGACCGACAGCGTTACAACTGTCTTTCCATCGAGACGTGCAAAGCTCTGTTGCTCCTTGCTCGTCTCTGTGACCGTGGCGATATCTCGTACGTATACGGCATTACCCCTACCGCCACGAACGACGATACTGTTTATCTGATCTGCCGTTTTGAATTCGCCAGCCACCTGGACGTTGCGCCGAACACCGCCGTTCACGACATCGCCGCCTGAGATATTGACATTCTCGGCGCCGATAGCTCGACTAAGATCGTCAAAGGAGACTCCCAAAGCCTGCATTCGATAAGGATCAACATCCACGCGAACCTCCTTCTCCAAGGCTCCAATGATGTCCACCCTTCGGATTTCTTGAAGAGACTCAATCTTATCCTGAAGTTCATCTGCGTACTTCTTAAGATTGTCCAACCCGATATTACCCGCAATGTTGATAAACATGATGGGTATCTCCGAGAAGTCAACCTCGACAACCTCAGGAGACTTCGTCAGATCGGTTGGCAAATCTGCCTTTGCTTTGTCAACGGCATCGGAGACGCGCTGTTTGGCTACCGTAGGAGTAACGTTCGTTGTGAACTCTACCGTGATGATCGAGGCATCTTGAATCGACTGGCTTGTCACCTTCTTGACATCGGCTACAGACTTGATTTGCTTCTCGATTTGTCGAGTAATGAGATTCTCCACGTCAATTGGAGACGTTCCTGCATTGATCGTTGTTACAAGGATTGTAGGAACGACGATATCGGGAAATTGCTCCTTGGGAAGCCGCATATATGATATGAGGCCAATGATCGAAATCACGACCGTCAGCACATATATCGTAATCTTGTTGTCTACCGCCCAAGATGTAATGCCGAATTTCTTGTGGTGCTGCATTGCAGTAGTTAAGGACGGTGAATAATTATTGGAGTACGGTAACGGTCATACCCTCGGCAATGTCAAGAACACCTCGATTGACGATATTCTCACCCACCGTAAGTCCCGAGAGAACATGAATCTTGTCATTCGACGCCTGTCCGAGTGATACTGAGCGTTTCGATACCTTCCCAGCTTCACCGATCACATAAACGAACGTAGTACTTCCTTCTCGCACGATCGCGGAGATTGGGACGACAAGAGCCTCGGGAATCGTCCTATCCGTAATTAGAGCTGTGCAGGTCATGTTTGGCCTGAGCGACGCCGGAACATTACGAAGAGGTATCTCGACAGAAAAGGTACGATTCGTGCTATTGACATTCTTGCTGACCACTCCAACAGCTGCGTTGACAGTATCGCCCAGTTCCGGGAAAACGAGCTTGGCGCGATCACCAACATTGACATCCTTGACATACGTCTCAGAGAGTTCAACAATAGCTCTCATGTCGCCTGTATTGATGATCGAAAACAAAGGCATTCCAGGACCAACATTTTCACCAACGCGAACCACTACGTTGTCGACGATTCCTGACGTTGCAGCGTAGACTTTGTTTAATTCCAGTTGTTCCTTGAGAGAAGACATTCTCTTCTCAAGAGATTCTTTCTGATTCTTTGCCTGGAGATATTGAATTTCTGATCCAGCTTTCTGATCATAGATCCGTTTTTGCTTCTCGTACAACGTGATAGCTAGATCTAGTTGCGTCTGAACCTCTTCCATGGAACGCCGAATCAACTCCGAGTCGATCTCTACAAGCAATTGCCCTTTCGAAACAGACTGCCCATTTACGGCATTGAGTTTGATGATGGTTCCAGACCCTCTCGGTGTGACGATGACGGAGGTCTTTGACTCGACTGTGCCACGCACATCGAGAACATTGTCAAACTGCACAGCCGCGACAGCAAAGGCTGTTACCGGAATACTCTCTCGTTTCGTACCTCTAGCTTCTTTCTCCTTGATTCGGATTTTCTGGTCAAGTGCTGCTCGTTGAGCCTTCAGCTCTTCTAGGGTTGGTTCGGAGCAGGAAATGATAGCCAGTGACGCTATCAGAACGGTAAACAATCTCGATACCATGGCAGTGGTTGTGTGTGGTGAGGAATATTTCATGGTTGGATGGGTGCTTCGCGTGAGCGTAGTCCTAGGACAAGGTGTTCTGCTGTCGAGCGAAGTATTGATTTAGCATCGATAGCGGGCATTCCTGGGGCTACCATGTTATGAGTGATTACGATCATGGCCCCCTTCAGAGCCATCTCCAGCATGAGAACCGTGTCCTCGGAACTATTGCGGAGATAGAATTCACCTGTTTCAGCACCTTTCGCAACAACATCGACCAAGCGCTGATACGTCTGCTGATTCCGTTTTATGAACAATTCTTGAATTGATCCTGGTAAACGTTCAACGAGTGCCTTCTCGCAGATGGACTTTATGTCAACATGTGTGATCATGTGGAAGAACAGTGGATTTTCATCAGCGAACTCGTAGAAGACATCAAACGCTCCAAGGAGTTTGTCCGACGCTTTTGTTCCTCTTTCAATGACTGCATCAATCATGTCATCCAATCGGACCATATCCTCTACCATTAGCGCAAGGAGTATTTCCTCCTTGCTTTTGAAGTAGAGATAGATGGTGCCCTTGCCAAGTTCAGATTCTTGAGCGATGCGTTCCACCGAGGCTTGTTCGATGCCAATTTCAGAGAATGCTATCCGGGCTGCTCGCAGGATGTCTGCTCGCCGCTGTTCGCGCTCCTTCTCCCGACGTTCACGGATACCCACAATTAGTTCCGTTGTACTTGAACGAAATACTTGGTGTCTAGTGATCCCAGAACACGGTCCATGTCTGCCTTGGCAGAGTAGTAGTCATGCAGAGCCTGCACCTTATTGGTTCTCGCTTGCGCCAATGCAAGGTCGGAGTCATTGATTTCGAGTAGCGACCCAGTACCTTCACGGTATCGAATCTGTGCTATTTCGTAACCTCGTTGTGCTTGCTCGACCGTGCGTTGTTGGGCCTGAACCCTTTGACGGGCACTTACCAACAAATTCAGGAATGATTTGACCTGTAGTTTAACACCGTCCTTTAGACGGGCAAGTTGCGTGCGTACAGTCTCATAGTCAGCTTGTGATTGCTGTACCTTGGCCTTTGTTCGCAGGCCATTGAAAAGGTTCATGCTAAGACTCAATCCAACCCCCGTCGATGACGCACTTGTCCATTCGGAGAAGGTATTTGATTGTCCTTGATTCTGCCAGTTACCAAATGCAGCCAGCGTTGGGAAATAGTCCGATTCAGCCACGCTTACAAACTCCTTAGTTACGTCGGTTTGTAGCATGAGCGCCTTTAAGTCGTAGTTATCCTTAAGCGCTTTTACCATCGCTGTTTCTTCTGTTGGAAGTTCCTCGAGCGTGGCGCTAAAGCTCCCTTCAGGTTCGAGAGAATCCTGAAAATCTCCACCTAGCTGTGTTTCAAGTGCGTGAATGGCATTCCGATATCCTGCTTCTGCCTGTGTGACGTACGGCCGAATATTCTCTACTGCTACTTCTGCGCGTATTGCGTCAAATTCGGCAACAAGTCCTTCCCGGAAGAGCACTTGGATGGTAGAGAGGTTCTCACGTCCATTGTTCAATGACGCTTCTGCAATTCCGACAAGATCGCGAGCAAGGAGTGCCGCAAAGAACTGTTTTTTCGTCTGCGTCAAAACAGTGGCAATCGTGCTGTTCAACTGTTCTTGTGCCGCGTACTTGTAAATTTTCGATGCGCCGATGCCCGTAAACACAGCTGAGTTGAAGAGAATCTGACTTGCCGAAAGCCCAACGCTGTATTGATTGTCTAGGCCAACGGTTACGGGATTGAGTCTTCCTGAACTTGGGTTCTGAAAGTCCGGAATGAAGAACACCGGTAACTGCAAATTTCGGGTATACATGGCAGAGAGATTCAAACTAGGAAGAGCATTGCCAATTGCCTCTGCGATTTGGGCCTCGGCTTTTTCGACGCCGAGCCTTGCAGCTGCAATCTCCTTGTTCTTCCTCAAGGCAATATCCAGAGCCTCGTCGAGTGTGATCCTCTGTGTGCCCGCGAGTAATGCACCCGGCATTACCAGGAATAGTATCAGTACCAGTCGTACGGCTCGCATCGAGCGATCCTTGCAAGTGTGTGGAGATGGCGACAAAGATAGTGACCGACGGTCATAAAACAACCAATAGTCGGTTAGGCTGCATGCGGTCACAAACGGGCGCCGTGTACGGCGCTCACCTACAAAGGTTGCACATGGGGTAGAAAAAAGTTTCTATGAACCGGACCAAGTGTCGGTTATCGCTTACAGATTGTCTCTAAGGGAAGATGACGCAGTGAGGGAACAACAATAGTAGCTGCGTCTTTGGGAAAGTCACCAACCAAGGCGGTGTGGATTCCAGCCGCCCTTCCAGCCTGAGCATCCGTGATACTGTCACCTATCATCCATGAGCGCGACGTCGCTAAATCGAAGTCAGCAATCGCTTCTTCGATCATTCCTGGATTCGGCTTTCGTCTCCATGATCCGGTTGAGGCCAAGTCTGCACAATGATAGATGGCATCAAGTCTATGCCCATGGTTCTTCAGTTGCCGCGTCATTTCATCATGCACGATGGCCAAGTCACTCTCGGACATGAGGCCCTTCCCTACCCCCTGTTGATTCGTGATAACGGCAATGATCATCTTTGCCTCACGAGCGGCATCAAGAAGAGGAATGATCTCGGGCAGTAGAACGAACTCTGCCGGTCTGCGAACATAACCGCCGATGATACGCCGATTGATGATGCCGTCGCGATCAAGAAGAAGACCAGACTGCACTAGATCCGTGCCGAAATTGGTTCGTTTGATGGGGTGACGTGGAGGTGGTGAATCACGGCAGGTGGCCTTAGTCCCAAAACACCTTCCGTTTGGGTGTGAACGTGATTCCAGGAATGCGTCGTCTCCATAAGCAGGCGTGCGTTCCGCGCCAACGTCATTCGCAGTTCGGGATTCTTCAGAAGGATCACAGCATACTCTGCTATCTGCGCTGGAGATGTCCCTATCATGGCGTGAACACCGTGAATTGCTTCTATACCTTGCAAGCCTGACTTAGTAGTGACAACGGGACATCCCGTTGCCATTGCCTCGAGCACCTTGTTTTGGATTCCCGAGCCCCCTTCATGTGGGTGAAGAAAGATTGCTGCATTATGAAGATACGGCACAATGTCCGGCACATCGGCCACAACCGAAGCTCTCCCTTTCGCTGCAGCAAGCAACGCTTTCCGCGGCTTTGCTCCAACAAACGACAACACCACGTCGGGCAATTGTTGGCGAATAAGTGGAAGGATGTTGTTGAGAATACCGGTTGCCATCAAGTGATTGGCCTGAACATCCAACTTGCCCGTGAAAATGATGCCTCGACGGTGGCTGCATCGCTCGTCAAACGAAAACCGATCCAAATCAACGCCATTCGTCAGTAATGCATACATACCACGCGGTTGCTGCGAACGCATGGCTTCGATATCCTCTTTCGTAACGAAGGTCATCGTATCGAAATCCAACGCTACGTTCGGCTCGTACACTGCCAGCTTTTGGGTTTCCCACCAACGAACTAGCTTCTGGAGCAACGTCTTGCTTGCGTTGAGTGACCGAGTCTGATACTCCAATCGGCAATCCTCGGCCACCAGAATCTTCATCACATCGCGCCGTTCGCGCACGTACTCCGCCGTCCTCATGAAGAACGACACGGCTATGTCAACGGACTCAGTATCGAAAATCGTATCGACGATGCGTCGAAACTCGGTTCGCGTATAAAACGCAATCTCCAAGGGTAATCGTGTCCACAGTGTCCGCACGGAAGCCAGTCCCGCAACGATGGGATTCAAGGCGACGACATGCAGCTCGACACCTAACGACTCGATTGCGCGACGTTGTTCTGGTGATGGCAAGGAGCCATGGTTGAACGTCACCAGGATCACACGATGGTTCGCAGCCAAGTGTTTGATCATGTTGTACGACTTTATGCGGTCGCCACCGATCAATGGCCACGGAAACCGTGGTGTTAGGAAGAGGATGGTTTTCACGTGCAAAACGGTTCTGGTGCTGCGTTGTCACGTGGCTCAATCGACTGTGCGCGCCACAATCACATTGATCCAGTTTGCCCATGACACTGTGGATAAACGAAGATAGTGTTTTTACGCTTTCTTTACATCAGGGGTTATTCGGTAGCTCAAGAGCTGGTACGGGCGGATCATCATCGATCTCAACGGTGAATACAGGAAACCGTTCTACAGCAATAGGATCCAAGAACCGACTCTGCAAGCCTATTGCCTCGGACCGTTCCCAGGAGGCCACTACAGCCGGATACGAGAGAATCAAGTGCCGTTGTGCACGCGTGCAGAGAACATATAACAGACGCCGCTCTTCTTCGATCGCCAGTGAGTCCCCCGAAGCTTTGGCAGACGGAAGAGTTCCTTCGTTGATCCATATCCCAAAAACGACCATCCACTCCAGTCCCTTGGCGGAATGGATCGTCGAAAGTGTGACATACTCAGACTCCCCATCGTCATCTTCCATCCCTTGCAAAGCCTCGTTCGGTGGATCCAACGCAACATCATCCAAAAATGACCCAGTACTTCGATAGCCGGATGCGATGGCTACTAGCGACTCCACGTCCTTCCAACGTCGATGAACATCGTCGTACACACGCTCCATCTCCACTCTGTACCACCCTGCTAGGATGCGCGCACACTCACCTGGGGACACGGCTCCACGTGCAGTGCTTACCACGTCCATCAACGCAGCCACCGATGCCAAGGCCTTCGTTTTCCCAACCTGCTGCAGTGCTTCAAGAGGCGTTTCGTGACCAACAACAATTTCGACTAGCCGCGATGCTGTCTTGGCACCAATACCTTCCAGAAGACACAAAACGCGGTACCAAGACAATGCGTCCTTCGCATTGACCGTGAGTTTGATAAGCGCTATAATGTCCTTGATATGTGCAGCTTCCGTGAATCGGAGCCCCCCAACTTTCCGGAAAGGAATGTCGAGCTTGGCCAACTCAATCTCTAGGTCGAACGACAAGTGTCCACTGCGAAATAGAACCGCAATTTCAGACAATGCCACACCTTGTTCACGATACTCGAGAATTTGTTGCGCCACAAATTCACTTTGTTGCCGTTCATCCCTACACTGAACCCGCATTGGAAGATCGCTGCCAGTCACATTACTCCACAGCGTCTTCTTCAACGCATCAGGAGCTTCTTGAAGGATTCCGTTGGCAACATCCAATATTTCTTGAGTACTGCGATAG